>JAUSHB010000008.1 GCA_030648955.1 bacterium | reverse complement strand
CACCAATCGAAACGTTTTTGTTTTCTAAACTAAGGAGCGATTTTGCTAAGAAAGCAGTAAGCTAAAAATACATATGATTACCTCAGAACAATTTTCAAACCTTTTTCTTCGTGACGAACAAAAAGATACTAGAGTTAATTTTGCTGATTTAGGTGTTGTCGGTTTTAGTATAACTAAAGAATATCCTAAGACTGGCTTGATATTTCAACCAATGAGGAATCAAAAAAATGAAGTTGATTCTGTGGCATTAATTAAAATCTATTTTGTACTTGAGAATGTAGATAAAAATGACATGTGCCCTTTATCTGTTTGGATTAGTCCCGCAAGTAAGTATCTTCTAGGTGGTAGGATTCGGTATAACTATGAAGATCAAGACAGTCCGTCTGAAGAAGCCTTGTTGGAGTGGCAGAAAGCCCTTAAACCGCCGGAGCTTTTAGAGGATGCTTATATATTTAACACCAAAACAAATAAAATTCTAAATAGTACTAATAATGCCGAAGTAAACACACATGAAATCATCGAAAAAATATTTTTAGAACATTTAAAGACAGCTAAGCGTTTCAGGGGGTTACCATTTAGACTTAAATTAAATACTCGTGATTTTTTTGCAAATTACCCGCTGTTAATCTGTAAGGGTATTTACATTGTGAATAAACAAGTTTTCTCAAGAGATATACCCGATACACGCTCTTACGACACCGTTGCTTACGAGCTTTTTCTTAAGCCAATTCCACACGGCTTATTTCAAATAAAACAACCTAAAGATTTAAAGATATTTGGTACAGAACTTCCTATTTCAAAAAATTCTGTCATTTATACAGCTTTTATTTTTGTATCCTTAAATCTAATTGGATATTTTTGGTTTCCAAGCCTTGACAAAGGAATGGCTTATCTTTTTGCAAAAAACACATTTCTTACTGCTTCTGTTGTTATAATTTGGTTTATTGTGTTTGACAATTGGTTACCACATATTTTGCTTTCCGTATCAAATTTGATTGTTAAGTTGGCAGATTGGAGTAGAAGAAAGAAAATAAAAGTTTAAATTTTTGAGTGTTCAAATAAAACCCTTTGCCAGTCCGATTCTGCCCAAAGGCACCATACCCCCATTTCTCCTTGAAACAAAGGGTCTTTTGTGGTTTGATGAAGGAATTATGACAGCAAAACACCCCCACTGTTCCTCAAGTGCATATTCTATAACTGTAGTGTTGGGAATCTCGGATGATGGCGGGCTTTTGAAATAAATTTATGGCTAGAGAAGCATCAATCAAACATCTTACAAATGCGAAGCGGGCAAAGAACGATGAGTTTTATACTCAGTACATTGATATTCAAAAAGAGGTTGAAAAGTATCTGGATTATAGTCCAGATACTTTTCGCAACAAAGCAGTATATTGCAATTGCGACGACCCATTTGAGAGCAATTTCTTTCGCTACTTTGTTCTAAATTTCAACAAACTTGGATTGAAGCAACTCATCACGACTAGTTATAAGCCATCGCCTGTCGCCAATACGCAACTCGGACTGTTTGGCAACGATAAAACACTTGCAAAAGCAAAGGGCCGTCCGAAGGTAACCGCCAACAAATTTATTATCAACGAAGTGAAAGATGTAGACGGTGACGGCGAGTTCAACCTGAAAGATGTTGCTAAGCAGTTAAAGGCGAACAAACATAATGAGTGGAGGCCATTAGATGGTGATGGTGATTTTCGTAGTGATGAATGCATCGAATTACTTAAGCGCTCCGATATAGTAGTAACCAACCCACCTTTCAGTTTGTTTCGTGAATATGTAGGGCAGCTTTTTGATTATAATAAAAAGTTTTTGATTATCGGTAATATCAATTGCATAACTTATAAGGAAATATTCCAAAAAATTAAAGAAAACAGAGCATGGCTTGGCAATGGAATGGGAAGGTGGATTTCTGGATTTATTGTGCCTGAATCCTACGAATTGTACGGGACAGAAGCTCGGATAGATGAAAACGGAGATCGAATTGTCGCCACTAATAATTGCTTGTGGCTCACTAATCTTGGCCACGGAAGACGTCATCAACCATTGCCACTTATGACAATAGAGGAGAATTTAAAGTATAGTAAACATAAAGAGATCAAAGGTAAAAGGTCATATGATAAATACGACAATTATAATGCGATAGAAGTACCTTTTACTGACGCAATACCGAGTGATTATAAAGGTGTAATGGGTGTGCCGATTAGTTTCTTGGACAAATATAATCCTGAGCAGTTCGAAATTTTAGGAAGTGATTATAATGTTAAAGAGGGGTTACTTCCTGAATTGGTTAATCCAAGATGGAAAGGTAAGTTAGATAGAGGTTATATAAGTAACAATAGACTTTATACCCGAATACTTATAAAACACAAGAAAAAATAATATGAAAAAATTAAACCCTAAAAAAGTGATAGAAGAAATTGACTCGTTGCTTTTTGAGCTTAATAAACGGCTGAATGCAAAAGAAGAGTTTGAAGATCTTCATAAAAAAAGCTTGCAACTTTGCCAAATTATCTTTACAGCAAGAAAACTCTATAAAGCGATTGACACGCCATATCCTGTTTCGGTAGTTATCACTTTTGATAATTCTTTTGGAACAGGTAAAGAAATCAAGATTCCCAGCGAAGAACAGCAATGGGAACAAAGAGAGGATCTATCAAAAAAGATTATTACTACTTTAAATGATGCACGAGAGGTTTATTCTTTAAAAGCAAAACTTTCTGAAGACTAAGAGTGCCGCTCTGTTAAAATGGAGCTCGTTTTGAGCAAAAAATAATATGAAAACAATTTTAAAAACTAACATCACTGTAAAAGATATTTGCGAAGAGTTCGTCTATAACGAACTGGAGGGCAAAGGGCTATTTGGTTTGTCTGGCAAGCTCACTATTCAGCCAGAATACCAACGCAATTATATTTATGCATCCGATGGCGGTAAAAGAGAAATGGCTGTCATTGAATCAGTTCTCAAGGGATATCCGATTGGATTGATTTATTTCAATAAAGTTTCCACTGACAACCTAGAAGTTTTAGACGGGCAACAACGCATCACAAGTCTTGGACGATTTATCACCGACAAATTTGCAATTGTGGATGAAAATGGTTTACAACAAAATTTCAGTGGTATGGCAAAAGATAAAAAAAATAAGATATTGGAAACAAAACTACTTATTTATGAGTGCGAAGGTACAGAAAGCCAGATAAAAGAGTGGTTCAAGACTATAAACATTGCGGGTGTTCCGCTCGTCCCCCAGGAGTTGTTAAATGCGATCTATTCTGGACCATTCGTTACGCTGGGTAAAGAGGAGTTTAGCAACAGCCAAAATGCCAATACTCAAAAATGGAGTGCGTACATAAAAGGCAGTGCGAACCGACAAGCATTTTTTGAGAGGGCTTTAGACTGGGTGAGTAAGGGGAATATCGATGATTACATGAGTATTCATCGCAACGACAAAAATATCAGTGAGTTAAAAAAATATTTCAATAGTGTAATTGATTGGATCTCCAGTGTATTTACCGATGTAGAAAGCGAGATGTGCGGACTTGAGTGGGGACGACTGTATGAGCAGTACCACAAGAAAGCTTACAATCCTTCAAAAGTATCGAAAGAGGTACGGAAGCTCTACGGTGACCCGTATGTCAAAACCCGCAAAGGCATTTATGAGTACATTCTCGGTGGTTCGGAAGACACAAAGTTGCTAGATATTCGAGTTTTCGATGACGCAACTAAACGGTCTGTTTACGCCAAACAAACTAAAGAAGCTGAGGTTAAAAAGAAATCAAATTGCTCACATTGTGCTATAGGGCACGATGCTAATAAGGAAAAGATTTGGAGTTTTGGCGAAATGGAAGCGGACCATGTATCAGCTTGGAGTAAGGGCGGAGCTACTTCGGCAAAGAATTGTGAAATGTTGTGCAAGACTCATAATCGGGCAAAAGGAAATCGATAATAATTGTTATTTAAAAATAAATCACCCACAGGGTGATTTATTTTGAGCGAGGTATACTTTTCTAGCGCTGTTGGGGAATAGTTGTAACTCAATCAATTCTCTTTCTCCGCAAGCTCTCTATAATCCAGTACTTTTTGCTCAAGTTAACCTCTATATTGTTAAATCACGAATATCAGTAGTCTTTCCGTTTGCTTGCGTCCAATTTATTGATTTTTTGACTTCTTGCCTGGAATCATAAGACTCACTACTCATGCAAACAATTTCCCCATTGCTTGATTTTAGAACCCAAAAATATTGTTCAGCGTTATCTTTCTTGATATAGTATGTTGCCATGGTATTTTTCTAATTAAATCGGTTCGACTAAGCCGAATGAGCACATTTTACGCCTTAATTTCATGATGTCAAATATCTCGACATCTGTGTATAAACTGTTGACAACTATGGAAGAACATTTATACTTAAGATATGACTACAATATATGCCCAAAGAATTAAAGAACTGCGCAGGAAAAATAATTTTTCACAAGAGGAAGTGGCAACAGAATTAGGCATTTCTAGGCCCTCTTATATTTCATTGGAACAGGGTAAACGAGAGTTATCGCTTACAGAATTCGGTGTGCTTAGTAAATTATTTAATGTAACCATTGAAGATCTTTTATTAGACGACGGACAAAAATATAAAAAATACGAACAGATGCTTTTTGCCTTTTTGCGAAATACTGCAGGAGATGGAAAATTGCCAAAAACAAAACTTGCTAAACTTTTGTATTTAGCAGATTTTGCATGGTTTTATACCACTCATGCAAGCATGAGTGGTTTACCATATAGAAAAATTGAACATGGGCCTGTTCCTAACTACTATTTCACACTTTTAGAAGAATTAGAGGGCGATGGAAAAATCTCTATACAGCCGAAGGGGAAAGCGTATCTTATCGCTGAAACGCGAAGTGGACAAAAAGTCGAGGATAATTTACTAAGCATCAAAGAGAAGAAGCTTATTAAAGAAATAGCGCAAAAGTGGAGAAATAAAGATACGGAAGAAATCGTTAAATTTACCCATAATCAGTTACCATATACTTTTGCGGATAAAGGGGCGGTGATTCCATACGAATTAATCACCCAAGAAGACCCCGATCATGTCTATTAAATATTTAGTGACTATAGAAGATTTTGCGGAAGGACACTATCTAAAAAATTTTCGTAAAAAGTATAATAAATCATTTGATATTCCATGGAAGGCATTTTTACTTCTGCTGGAAAAATTTGATCTTCTACTTAAACGCAGTGGGACTAACGCAATATCTGACAAAGACGGGAAAATTGTTATATGTAAATCAGAATTCAAGATATTACCAAACGAATCAGCAAAATCATCAGGCAATAGATGTATTATTGTGCAAGATAAAGAAAAAATGGAAGTAAGGATTCTTTTGGTTTATTGTAAACACGATATTCAAGGTGGCAATGAAACAGTCTGGTGGAGTAATATTATAAAAAATAACTATCTCGAATACAAAAACCTTTTATAAATTTCACACATCATTTTATCCCGTAACTTATTATCATGAAATGGATTCTATTCACCGGCACTTGGAAACTTACCAATAAAGAAATAGAGGAGGACGTACGAAAAGCCGCTCGATCTGTTATTGAGCGGGGAGACGGAGTTCTCACGGGCGGCGCTACAGGCGTTGATTATTTCGCGATGGACGAAGTTTTGAAACTGGACCCGTCCGTCTCTCGTTTGCGTGTCATCATTCCCGCACGGCTCGATAGTTATATCCACGACTATTTTACGAATTGGTGCCACGAACCGATCACAAAGAAAGATATCGATGAACTCGCCGCGCTCTTAAAGAAAATAAAAAAGGTCAATCCAACCGCGCTCTTAGAAATGCCGTATGAGACCATTACTCAAGAACATTATAATTTACGCCACGATCAAGAGGTTATGTATTCGGACGAAGTATATGCCTTTCAGGTGAATGATAGCACTGGCACGCAAGACACTATCGATAAATCTGCAAAAGCCGGACTACCAATTTCAAATCATAAAAAATATAAAATTTGACCTCGTCCTATACCCCATCCCCGCGGCAAGCCTACCTACTATACAGGCAGACCGTCTGGGGATTCTCCACAATTACAATAAAAACCTAGCCGCCCCTTTCCAAACCAAATCCACGCAAATACGGGTAGACATGGAAGAGCTTAAAAAGTCAGTGCTAAAAAGGGCGCTTATGGGGGAGTTGTAATTTGTTGACAATCTACTTGACAATTGAATATAGATTGGTTTACAATGTAGTTGCTTATGAAAAACAAAGAAAAAATATTACAGTTGATCAAACAAAAGGGCAGGCTTACTTCTCGTGAAATAACTGGCAGTGTTGGCGTATCTCGTCAGTATGTAAATATGGTCATCTCCGGTCTTATTGCAGAAAAACAGGTAATAAAACTGGGGGGGACTCGCAATGCTTTTTATGTTTCATCGGATTATGTACAGGAACATCCAGATGTTCTTCCGTTGACTTTTAAAAAGAAATATAAAAATATTTCACTTGAAGAACATCAAGTTTTAGTAGAACTTGAAGAAAAATTTCCACTTATTTCAAATATTCCAGAAAATATAAAGAGTATTTTTACCTTTGCTTTTTCTGAGATGTTTAATAATGCTATCGAACACTCGCAATCAAAGATAATCTCAGTTGAAGTGTCTTTAATAAACGATACAGTATCCTTTATTATCGACGATTCAGGTATTGGAGTTTTTCGAAATATTATGAAAAAGAAAGGGTTGCGTTCCATTGTCGAAGCCATTCAAGATCTTCTAAAGGGGAAAACCACTACCATGCCAAAGTCACATTCCGGAGAGGGAATATTTTTTACGTCAAAGGCATCGGATTTGTTTATTTTAGATAGTTTTGGATATCAACTCGCCCTACAAACCCTACTGGGTGATGTTAAGGTCAAACAAATATCAGTTTTAAAACGCGGAACGCGTGTTATGTTTAAAATCTCTGTTCATTCAAAACTTCATCTTAATGATGTATTTAAGAAATATACTAATTTAAAAGATGGTGGTGATTTTGGATTTGATAAAACTGAAATACGAGTGAAGCTCTTTATGACGAGCGGTATTCATATTTCTCGCTCTCAAGCCCGTAGAGTGCTTGTAGGACTCGAGAAGTTCAAAATTATTTTATTTGATTATGAAAAGGTTCCTATGGTGGGGCAAGCCTTTGCTGATGAGATTTATCGAGTGTTCCAAGGGCTTCATCCAGACATTCGTCTTGAAAATGAAAATATGAGCGAGGGGGTACGCTTTATGATTCTACGCGCAAAAAACGAGGCGAGAAAAAAGAGTTAAGGGAATCGAATGAAGGAATAAGAAAATTTTATTCTTTCACAACTACATCCAGCACACACTTTGTTGCAGAACAGATGGTGGGGTGTGGTATGCTAGAATACAGGCACAGCCAAATCTTTATTATTTAACACACACATAAACCATGATAGATCCTAAAAAAATTGATTTTAATCAACTCCCAAAGAAATTTTGTGATGGAGCAATTGGAGCCTATGGGAAGGAAATATTTTCTTTTGCCTTAACATCGGGAAACAATATTGACTCATTTGCAACTACTCCTCAAGTCATGAAAAGCATTGCTATTTGGATGAACGAACAAATAAAAAATTATGAAAAACAATTTGGTGTTATCGATATGACAGAGCCTCAAATACAGAGTCCAATTCAAATGGCGGATTTAAAAAAGGGGGAGGACGATTCAAATAAGTAAACGTATGTTTTAAGAGAATAATCCTCTAAATATTCTTAAAGCTACGCACAACCAACCCGTCCCATGTCCTCGTGGTACAATAAATTTACTGATGAAAAAAGAAGGTAAACAGATAGTATTTTATCAAGCATCCTCTGGTGCGATCGAACTACGTGGGGATTTTGAGCGTGAAACTGTGTGGGCGACTCAAGCGCAAATAGCAGATATTTTTGGCGTTGAGCGTTCTGTTGTCACAAAGCACATCAACAATATTTTGAAAACGCGGGAGGTTGATAAACAAAGCAATGTGCAAAAAATGCACATTGCAAAATCGGATAAGCCCGTCGGACTTTATTCTCTTGACATCATTTTAGGCGTCGGCTATCGAGCAAATTCTGCTCGTGCTATTGAATTTAGAAAATGGACGACAAAGACGCTTCGCGAGCATATTACCAAGGGTTATACCATCAATCGCAAGCGTATCGCCCAAAATTACAATGAGTTTATGAAGGCGGTTGCCAACATTCAAGTACTTCTTCCCGAACATATTACGGTTGATCCAAAGTTAGTTCTTGAGCTCGTTAAGGAATTTGCGAGTACGTGGATATCACTTGACGCTTATGACAAAGAAACACTTAAAACCGTTGGCACAACCAAAAAAGCCATCAAGCTCACCGGAGAAGAATTGACCAATGCTTTGCAAACGCTGCGAACCGATTTAATGAAAAAAGGTGAAACAACAGAACTATTCGCTCAAGAAAGAGTATCAGGAAGTATCGAGAGCATCGTAGGGAATATCATGCAATCATTTGGCGGTAAGCCGGTGTATCCGAGTGTAGAAGAAAAAGCGGCACACCTTTTGTATTTTATGGTAAAGAACCACCCATTTACAGACGGGAACAAACGCTCCGGTGCTTTTGCCTTTGTGTGGTTTCTTCGCAAACATCGCGCAAAGGGCGGTCGCAATATCAATCCAGCTACATTGACCGCGCTCACACTTCTTATTGCCGAAAGCGACCCGCAAAAGAAGGATCAAATGGTGGCACTCGTAACACACCTCCTGAAATAAAAAATCATCAGCCACTGGCTGATGATTTTTTAAAATATGTGCCCCCTTCCAAAACTAAATTTCTGTGGTATAGTCACCTAAGCAAAACAAACAGGAGATCTTTCCATGTCGGCAATTTTAGCTCGGAGCTACGGTACCCCTATTAACCGCATAGAATTCAAACTAAAAATTAGAAGGAAGAAGGGATTCCAAATAGTTTCATGGGATCTTGTGATGTACGGTGATGCCGCACGTACTGCGCTTATAATGCGGGATTATGATTGGTATCTAACAAATGATAACTACCTAGTTCTCGGGGTATTGAATGAGGAGGATCTCCCCATTCTCGCCGTCGAGCTCTGTCTTGAAGACGGTGAAAATCTGAAATGGCTGGTAGGGCGGTCACAAAAAACAAATTGGGATGGTTTTTACACACCCGTGAAGATAGCCCGTGTGCCAACTCACAATCATTGTCTCCTTCTCGAGGGGGAGTAATCAATAACTTTACCCATCAAGACCCGTTTTATACACGGGTCTTTTTCTTGCTCTATGGTGAGCAAATCTAGACCCATGGTATTATGTATCTATATGTTTTCATCCGTCGGCATCATACTTGCCATATCGCTCGGGATCAACATCCTGCTTCTTGTTCTTTTTCTCGAACAACGCCGTGTCATCACCACGGACACGCTTACCGGGCTTCTCAATAAGGTTGGGCTTTTTGAAGCACGGAGAAAATATACCCGTAGGAAAAACAGCGATGGATTTTGGATGTTTGACCGCAGAAAAAGACATAATGAAGCAACTGGCGCCGTGCTCTATATCGACCTTGATAAATTCAAACCAGTGAATGATAAATATGGTCACCATGTGGGGGATGTTTTAATTGTTGAATTCAGTAAGTTTCTCAAAGAGCATGTCCGATCCAAGGATACTCTTGCGCGACTTCATGGAGATGAGTTTGTGGTGATCCTAGAAGGTGTCGATGAGGATGAAGCAAGAAAAATCGCTACGAACATTGTTGAACATCTTCGAGAGCATACATTTAAGGTTCATGGACACATGATTAAACTTGAAGCGACGGTTGGTGTGGCGATAGCAAAAAATGACGAACCTTTTGATTTCGATACCCTTATTAAAGAGGCAGATCGTGCCATGTTACAATCAAAACAAGGAGCTCGTGGTGTGCGATAGACATAGATTATTGTCTTTGTGGTATGATGGTCGTATGAATATTTTTAAATTTTAATTCTATACTATGGAACCGGAAACATTAAATATATTAAAAGAATTGGACGTGAAGATTGATAAGATATACAAATCTGTAGAGAAAACACGGAAATATTTTCAGTGGACGCTTATCACATCTCTCATATTTTTTGTCCTTCCGCTTATTGTTATGGCGGTTATTTTACCATCACTTCTGAATGGTATCTCTACGTTTTACGGAGGTATGTAATGAAATCATGTCAGTATCTCTTTACGTGGTGTTGGGTGTTATTGTAGGTGCCTTTATTGCGTGGATTATTATGCGCATGTTTCCTGTTGCCCAAGAAGAAGGAAAAGGGGAACAGCAAGGACTCTTATTGCTTCAAAACCAAATAGAACATTTAACGAAATCAATAGATTCTAAATTGGGGGAATCTAATAGGGAAATGCAAACAGCGGTTCGTGTGCAATTTGGTGAGTCACAAAAACTCATTAAAGATATCACTGAGCAAATCACTCATGTGAAGGAAACCAATAAGCAGGTGGTAAATGTTGCCGACCAGCTTAAATCACTTCAAAATACGCTTCAAAATCCAAAACAGCGCGGGGTGCTCGGTGAATACTATCTTGATACCGTGCTCAAGAATATTTTTCCGCCCAGCCAATATCAATTGCAATACAAATTTGTCGATGGCGATATCGTGGACGCGGTCATTTTCCTTAAAGATAAGATACTCCCGATAGATTCAAAGTTTTCACTGGAAAATTATAATCGCATTGTGGTAGAACCTGACGGCAATGAGCGTACGCGACTTGAAAAACTTTTTGTGCAGGATATTAAAAATCGTATTGATGAAACCTCAAAATACATCCGTCCTAAGGAAAATACGATGGATTTTGCTTTCATGTTTATTCCATCCGAGGCAATTTACTATGATCTTCTTGTAAATAAAATGGGTGCCGATGCGCGCGATCTCATCGAATACGCATTTCGTGACAAACATGTGATTATTGTGTCTCCGACATCATTCATGGCATACCTCCAGACAGTTCTTCAGGGACTGCGGGCTCTCCAGATCGAAGAGTCTGCAAAAGAAATTCAGAAGAGAGTGGGGGAACTCGGACGTCATATTGGCAGTTATGATCAATATATGGCTAAACTCGGGAATGCACTCGGCACGACGGTAAACCATTACAATGTAGCCCACAAAGAACTTAAAAAAATTGATAAAGATGTGCTCAAGATTTCAGGAGTTTCTCCTGAAATAGAACCGATTGCGTTAAATCGTCCCAACATAGAGGAGTAGTTTTGTTAATAGACCCGCTGTGCGATAATTTTTTGTAACGAGATTGAGAGTTCGTCATTGCAATAGAAAAGATTATTGCACAGTGGGGCTAATAAAAAAAGAGGAACGACAGGGTCGTTCCTCGAAGCAAGTGAACGGGAGGTGCTCACTTGTGTCACTAGGGCACAACTAGGAGGAGATGCTTTTCGTGACATTTCATATGATATAGTAAAATCTCAAACTGTCAATATTTCAAAAAAATCTCATTAAAACCCTAGAAAATTTAATGTATTTGCATTTTTTTTAATTTTGTGTAGAATGTGGTGATTATGGCTAAAGGAAAACCTATTACTAAGGGGGCGCACTTCGCGGTTATACAGACCGGAGGGAAGCAGTATCGAGTTTCAGAAGGGCAGACACTCACAATTGAGAAACTTCCAGGAGAGCTCAAAAATGGCTCAATAATCGCTTTTGACAAGGTGCTTCTTAAGGATGATGGGGTAAGTACCAAGATTGGCGCACCCTATCTTTCTGGTGCAAAAATAGAGGCGACACTTGAAGAAGAAGGAATGGGGGACAAAGTGATTGTTATTAAATACAAAGCAAAAAGCAGGTATTTCAAGAAACGCGGTCATCGTCAGCCCTACATGAAAGTGAAAATCTCTTCGGTTACATAAAAATAAAAGTCTCGACACTGTCGAGACTTTTTATAAATTATTCCTGCTTTTACTGGATTTTTTATCACGAGTGAAAAAATAAAGAACAAGAATCAGTAACCAGAATCTTGGGTTAAAGAACCTCCGGTATTCGTGTAATAATCTCCAATATTTAACGATAAGGAATCCTCCGATTACCGCTACAATATACAGTGTAATTTTTGCATTGAGCACAAGAAGAACAATAAACATTCCTACTGCAATGCATAACTCAAGTTTGTGTTCGTTGCTCATCAGGTTCTCCCAATAGAACTTATCTTATACCAGGGTACAGGTATGATATCTTTGAGTCAATCTAATTTTTACCCGCGATTCCTGAAAGCATTCTTGAGGGTATCACTGTCGGAATACTCAAGTTCTGTTCCTGTTGAAAGCCCGCGTCCGAGGGTTGATATTTTAAGCTGATGTTTTTCTGCAAGGGGTTCAAGGATTTTTTTTACATACAATGCGGTATGTTCACCTTCAGGGTTTGCAGAAAGAGCAAGAATCACTTCTTTAAGAGTTTTTACCTTAACGCCTTTTTCTACTTCATCAAAAAGTGCTTTCGCACGAATAGATTCATTGGGATTTTTATCAAGAAAGGGAAGTGTACCGCCGAGCACAAAATACCTGCCTCCGTACGCTCTGCTTTTTCGCACGTTTTCAAGATCAAAATCTTTTTCGACGATCATAATTGTTGCTGTATCGGTTGCTGTATCTTTGCAAATATCACACAAGTCTCCTGTTAATATTTTTGATGAGAAGAAGCGATGACACGAAGAGCATTCCGCGGTCTCTTTTTTAATTTCTGTGATTAAGCCAGCAAATTCGCTTAAATAGTTTTGATTTTTTGAAAGGAGGTGATACACAAAACGACGTGCTTGGCGTCGGCCAATCCCAGGGAATTTTAAAAAATATTCTGTGAGTTTCTGTGTGGGATCCATGTTTCAATTCTAAAAATTATCAACATCACCCGCAGTGTAAGATCCTTTTTCGATATTTAAAAACGTTGTTTTCTTTTCATCAAAATAAAGCTCCACCATTCCCGTAGGTCCGTTTCGATGTTTTTCTATAAGGATTTCTGCAACATTGGGCTTATCGGAGTTCTCGTTATATTTATCGTCGCGATGAATGAACATAACAACATCAGCATCCTGCTCAATCGATCCCGAGTCGCGAAGATCTGATAGGCGAGGCTTGTCTCGTCGTTGCTCGACCGCTCGGGAAAGCTGAGAAAGCGCTAATACAGGGACATTAATCTCTCTTGCAAGTGCCTTGAGAGAGCGGGATATTTCAGTCACTTGGTTGACCATCGAATCATAGTTTTTATTTGTGGCCATAAGCTGAAGATAATCAACAACAATAAGTCCGAGTCCGTGTTCACGCTTGACTCTTCGTGCTACACTCCGCATCTTCATAATAGTGTTGCTGGCCTGGTCGTCAATAAAAATAGGAGCTTTGGCAAGTTTGTCGAGTGAATCACGTAATTTTGAAAATTCTGAATCAACAGAAAGTTTTCCGGTTCGTAATTTCCATGCATCAACGCGAGATTCGGCAGCAAGCATGCGGTCTACCAGTTGCTGCGAGCTCATTTCAAGAGAGAAGATACAGACGGGTGTATTGTGATTGATTGCCGTTTGACGGGCGATATCGAGCGCAAGAGACGTCTTACCCATTGAAGGTCGTGCTGCGAGGATGATGAGATCTGATTTTTGAAGCCCTGCAAGTTTTTCATCAAGATCTTTGAATCCTGTCGGAATGCCGCGCATTTCTCCCGTTGATTTATGAAGTTTATCAAGTCTGTCCCACGCCTCCTCAAGGGTGTCTTTGATATTTATGTAATCGCGTGCCGTGGAGAATGTCGTTACCGCAAATATTTTTTTCTCGGCCTTATCAAGAAGTTCTTCAAGTTCAATATCTTCGTCATAACCGAGTTCGGAAATATGGTCTGCCGCTTCGATGAGGCTTCTTAAGATTTGTTTGCGTTGAACAATTTCCGCATAGTGTTTTAAGTTCGACGAAGAGGGAACTGAATTGGTGAGTTCGCTCAAATAGGTATTACCGCCAACTTGGTCCAACAGTTTTTTTTCTTTAAGGCGGGAAGAAAGAGAAAGGAGATCTATCGGTTCTTTTTTACTAAAAAGTTCAAGCATCGCGCGATAGATGAGGCGATGCTTCTCAACATAATATGAATTTTCATTTACTGTGTCAGTGACTTCGATAAATCCTTCCGGACGAAGCATAATGGACCCCAAAAGCGCCTTTTCGGAATCAATATTTTGTGGAGGCACCCTTAGGCCGTCTCTGAAGCTTTTACGAGATACTTTTGCCATATTTTGAATTCTAGCACAATTATTCATGACCCCGCATTCTCTTACTCTGGAGAAGCTGTGGCTAAGGTGTGCACAGTGTTTTTTGTGGTTGACAAATATTATATAATGTTCTAGAAATAAGGTAGAGAAGCACGGAGTGATTATTATCCCCCCAACCATATAAAGGATGATTTTATGGATACTTCAAAAAGCTATTTGACAGGGTGTAAACATAGACCCAAAAAAAACAGCACATCTATAAGTGAGCAATGGGTTCTTAATATGCTTTCCATAAAGAACGGCAATTCGATCGAAGATCTAAGGAATGCATTTGGGAACATAGGAGCGACAATCAATAATGGAATGCTTGACTACATCCTTCGAAATATGATTATGAGAGGACTAGTTTTTAAAAAGCCATTTTATCCAGAAAAAAATCTTAACTCAAAAGGGAGAGGGTGTAATCATTTTTTTCTGACAACAAGGGGAGGTCACGAAAAACAAAAACTAAATAACAAAAATCCGGAGTACATTCCGCGAGTAAAAATCACAGAAGAATTGAGGAGTGGAATTTACACGCCCGCGTTATTATTGAGTAGTGTGCTCCGTTAAAAACGACAAATAGTGAAAAGTAATTTTTAGTCCGCTCGTGTATTATAACGAGCGGACTTTCTTATGTGAGTCTTTTTTGACAAGATTCTTTGTTGGCGGTAGTCTTTTAGTTAGACAAATCAATCAGGGGGGTGTGCCATGAATACGAGAGTACCATTTTTACGGTGGAAGCCGCTACATTTTGGGCTTGCGCTCCTTACTATTGCCGTTACGGTGGGAATCATTGTTGGGCTAATCTACTATACGCTCGATACAATTGTAATTGTAGCCGTGGTAATAATAGGAATAACCATGGCGGGAATCGTAAACAAAACTAATGATAATGTTGAGCGAGCAAAAAACTGGCGCAACAGACCCGTTGTACCAGACGAAGTTCTTTCATTTGGTCTCGAAAAAGAAATAGACGAAGAAAAAAATAAGTAAAATGTTTTAAAGGATAGGTGCACACCTATCCTTTAAGTTTTCAAGAAAATATTTTGACAACCTCGGGACCCTTGTTGGTGTCTTTGATTTCATAGCCGAGAGCGTGTATGGCACCGCGTAGTTTATCCGCTGTTGCCCAATCTTTTTTATTTCGGGCATCTTCACGCTCACGGAGGAGTTGTTCTATGTTTTCTGGAACAATTACACGCGCTATTTTTTTTGTGTTTTTTACGAGTCCCTTCATATCAAGTCCGAGCACATTATCAAATTCAAAAATAGTTGCTCGCTTGTCCTGCGGTGAAATTTTTTCGTCTTTTAACACTTCCCATATAAGGGCAACGGCACGCGGCGTATCAAGGTCATTGCTTATATATTCTGTAAATTTCTTCATAATACGCTTCACAGGACGTCCGCCTCCAGGTGCCCCTGCGATAGTAGAAATAATGCGCAGAAGTGCCACCCCTGCGCCGTGGACGGCTTCTAAGCTAAACGCAATAGGGCTTCGGTAGTGTGCTGTGAGAAGCCAATAGCGGTATGTGGCAGGGGAGACCCCCTTTTTTCCAAGGTCAGCAAGGGTAAAAATATTACCAAGAGATTTTGCCATCTTTTCTCCTTCCATGCTCACAAACTCATTGTGGATCCAATAATTTACGAACTTCTTTCCTGTTACGGATTCTGATTGCGCGATTTCATTGGTGTGATGCACGGGAATATGATCGATGCCACTAGTGTGAATATCAAAATGTTTCCCCAGATACTTCATAGACATAGCAGAGCATTCAATGTGCCAGCCAGGGAATCCTACACCCCACGGTGATTTCCACTCCTGCTGTCGGACACTTTCTTTCGGAGAAAATTTCCAAAGTGCAAAATCCGATACATTTTTTTTCTCCACGTGAATGCCGATACGAGCGCCCTCTCGAAGTCCCTTGAGATTTAGCCGCGCAAGTTTGCCGTAGTTTTTAAATTTTGAAGTATCAAAATATATTCCGTCCGAAGTTTGGTATGCGAACCCTTTTTTCTCAAGGATTTTAATGAGTCTTATTTGTTCCTTGATATGTTTTGACGCGCGGGGAAATTTTATGCCTTTTGTGATGATATTAAGAATCTTAAGATCATCAAAGAATGCCGTTGTGTAGAATTGTGCAATATCTTGCGCGCTCTTTTGTTCTCGTCGTGCTTCCGCTTCCATTTTGTCTTCACCTTCATCCGCGTCAGAAGTAAGGTGACCTACGTCGGTTATATTAATGACATGATTCACCTTAACCCCCGCGTACTTAAGGGTGCGCTTTAAAACATCCGCCATGACATACGCGCGCATATTCCCAATATGCGCATATTGGTATACCGTAGGACCGCATGTGTACATACCAACCGCACCTTTGCGTATGGGTCTGAATGCCTCTTTTTTTCGGGAAAGAGTATTAAATAATTTAATGCTCATCAGTTCGTCGTTTTAGTGCTAATAGATAGTGCATTTTATTTTTTCCGCAACAGTCTGCGTTCAGTCCGCATTAGTTCGCGCCTTGCTCAGATCCATTTCTTATGCTTAAAAATCGTGAGCATGCCTATCATTGAAACGACCATGGCGCCAATGACGAGCCAAAATTCCGGATCAGGAGCATCGGGAAGGTCCATGGCAAAAAGACCGGCAATGAGTGTTGATGGAAGCACAAGGAACGTCACTGCGGTAAGTGTACGCATAATAGAGTTGGTTTTTGTTGTGAGAAGTGAGTCGTTCGTTGTACGAAGGTCTAGAAGGGTATCTTTGTGGCCATCGAGAATGCTTGCAACCTTGTAATATTCCCCGGTCATTGCGTGGGAATAATAGGAAAAATCATTTCCAAAGAATTTTTCTCCGGCGCGTTCAAACGACTCAAGAATTTCTTTTTGCGGTCGGATTGATTGCTTAAAATTGAGCAAGTCGCGATTCACTCGGGATATTTCTGCAACCATCTCTCCTTCGTGTCCCGTGAATATGTTGGCTTCAATTTTTTTAAGAAGCTCTTCAACACCATCGAGCTGTTGAGTCATATTTTTATAAAGCTCACGGATGATGTAGAAAAAAACGAATCCCGCGTGTTTGCCGATAGTACTTTTATCTAAAAGTGTGTTGACCTCAAAAACTTTTGAAAATTCATGGAGCGGGTCAATGAGGTCGTAATGGGTGGTGATGATAAATTTTTCTCCAATGATAAAATCGATTTCTTGTTTAGTTTCACTTCCATGTTTATGGGAAACAGCAGGGAAGTGGAAAACTAAATAAATATAATGGTCATACAAGTCAACTTTTGGATGTTCGGTAGGGGTAAGAAGCTCATTTCCCACGAGGGGGTGGATATCATATTGCTCCATCACGGAACGCACCTCATCTTTGCTCGGAGATTCAAGGTCGATCCACGTTAGGTCTTTGTAGGTGTATGTTGATATCATTTCTTTAAAAATTCAATCGAACTGATTAATTAGATATATTATATCAGGCAGTGAGGAAGAAATCGAGCTTACTCGATTTTAATTAGACGAACTTGATATATTATTATAAATTTGACCACGGGTAGAGATTTTGTGATAATAAGCAAGATGAGTCTCCTTAGAAATCTAGTAGTTTGTTTTTATTGGGAAATTGTGCATAATGAGAAACACAGAAATGTTTAAAAATATCGACTTAATTACGGGAATGTTTTACATTTCCTGTTTCTAACGGGATGAATCTTCAAAACAAGAACATAACAAATATTTTATGGGTAGCACTCGCCATGACTTTTTCATTTACGGCGGGTATTTTTATTGATAGAAATTTTAATCTAGAATACAGAAAACAAGAAGCATCAGTTGTGTTTAACGATAGTGTGGGTCCCAAAGAAGTAGACTTTGCCCCCTTTTGGATTGCTTGGGATATATTGAATGAAAAATATGTAAAACCCGATACTGTAACAAATCAGGAAAAAGTATGGGGAGCTATTTCTGGACTCACCCAGTCGTTTAGGGACCCCTATACAGTTTTCTTTCCGCCCCGCGAAGCGGAGTATTTTCAAAGCGAAGTTCGTGGGAATTTTGGAGGTATTGGAATTGAAATTGGCATACGTGACGACGTTCTTTCGGTCATAGCACCCCTCAAAGGAACTCCCGCAGACCGTGCGGGAATACTTGCTGGAGATAAAATTATAAAAATAAACGCAACGTCTACCGCAGATTTAAAACTTGATGAAGCAATATCTCTCATACGTGGTGAGCGGGGCACCCCAGTTATCCTTACAGTTCTCCATGAAAATGCTGAAGATGTTGTTGATGTAACAATCATTAGAGATGTCATCAACATTCCTACCGTCGAAACGGAAAAAAGAAATGATGAAATATTTGTAATCAGTTTATATAATTTCAGCGCAGATTCCCCCAATTTATTTCGCGGGGCATTACGTGAATTTGTGGATTCTGGATACCATAAGCTTGTTCTCGATTTGAGAAATAACCCCGGAGGATATCTTGAAGCTGCAATTGACATGGCGAGCTGGTTTTTGCCACCCGGAAAGGTTGTGGTGAAAGAACATTTTGGGAAAAGTAAGGATGACGTTGTGTATCGTAGTAAAGGCTATAATATTTTTAATGATACGCTTGAGCTTGTGATTTTAATGAACAAGGGGTCTGCATCTGCATCGGAAATCCTTGCCGGAGCGCTTCATGATCATGGTGTTGCAAAACTTGTCGGAGAAACAAGTTTTGGTAAGGGATCGGTTCAAGAACTTATTGATGTTACTCCCGATACTTCGCTTAAGGTGACCATTGCGGAGTGGCTTACACCCAACGGCGAACAATTATCGGGTCGCGGTCTTAAGCCTGATGTTGCAGTAGAGAGAACAGTGAAAGACTTTGAGAAAAAAATTGACCCGCAAATGGATAAGGCGATAGAAATTTTAAAAATGAAAAATTAAAATGAGGAAACCAAACAAGGAAATATTAACTTTTTTATTTTAAACTGTCATTTTGCATTTTGATTTTTGATGTTTGATTTAAGAATGTGTCTGTGGTATATGTAACACATACCAGCTAACTATAAAGATTGTATGAAGGTGATATTACTAAAGGATGTTCCCAAAGTAGGAAGAAGGTATGATATAAAGGATGTTGCGGATGGTTATGCACGCAATTTTATCATCAAGAACAAACTGGGTGATATGGCTACGCCAAAACTTATTGAGTGGGCACAGCGCGAAAAAGGACGTCTCTCACAAGAGAAAAAAATACACGAAGATTTGCTCATAAAAAATCTCGAGGACCTCAAGGGCGTTACCATCACACTTCGCGGTAAGGCAAACGAGCAAGGGCACTTATTTGCGGGAATTCACAAAGAACAGCTTATTCTGGCTATCAAAGAAGCTACACGCCTTGATGTTTCTGCTGAACATATTATTTTAGAAAAACCAATCAAAGAATTAGGCGAACATGAAGTGAAAATTATTGTTCAAGACAAAAAAGCGTCATTCAAAGTCATTATTGAAAAAATATAACACACTTTAATCAAGACGAAACAAAAAAACACCTCCTAGATTAAGGAGGTGTTTTTTTGTGGCTAAAAATATTTTGTTAGATTATGTTAATGAATTTCCTTTTTGAAGTTTGATTGTTGAATTTTACGCGTCGTTTTTGGGTGAACTTTACTGTCCCGTCTTTGAGGGCGAACAACGTGTGGTCTTTGCCCATGCCGACGTTTTTGCCAGGAAATATCACGGTGCCTCGTTGGCGCACCAAAACAAAACCCGTCTTGGCATTTTCTCCGTCATAGAGTTTTGTGCCGAGATATTTTGGGTTCGAATCTCGTAGGTTTTTAGCTGTTCCGCCCGCTTTTTTACTTGCCATAAAATTAGTTTATAAAGTAGAAAGTTTGTAAAGTTTATAAAGAAATGAATTATGCGCGCGCTTTATGAACTTTATAACTTTAGAACTTTCAACTCGCTTGATTATGTTATTTTTGCTAAAATGCTTTATTCTTCCGTCTTTATGCTATGATATTGCTTATCGTTAATGGCTATGAGTATACTAGAACATATTAAAAAAATCAACCCCGCCATGTGGCCGGAAGTTCTCACTACAAGTCTTATTATCGTTCTTGTGGCGATGGGTAGTTTTGGGCTTGGCAGACTTTCAAAAATAGAGCAATTAAAAGCTCCCCTAAGTATCAAGGGAGTTAATGTAGGAGGGGCTCAAGCAGTTTCTACAGTAGGTCCAAATACCAAAGGATTTGTGCGGGAGTCCATGGTAAACAAGATTGCATCTAATGAGGGATTTATTGTTGGTTCAAAAACTGGCAAGAAATATCATTTCCCTTGGTGTGCAGGTGCACAACAGATCAAAGAAGAGAATAAGGTTTGGTTTACCAATGAAGCGGAAGCTAAGGCGGCAGGATTTACTCCGGCGGCAAATTGCAAAGGTTTATCGCAATAATTTTTTAATATATAAAACGTTTATGGTACAGCAACAAGTAGATAAAAATGGGAGTGATGAGTCTTTCGGAATAGTACCCCTTCATGGCAATGATGGGGAGTTTTTATTTCTTCTTATTCAGCAAAAGGAAGGTGCTTGGGGTTTTCCTAAGGGGCATCCCCAAAATAATGAGAATGAACTGGAAACAGCTCGACGGGAACTTCTTGAAGAAACAAAAATTATCGATATTCAAATTATTGAAGGTCCTTTCTTTATTGAACGCTATGAAGCAGAACACGATGGTATAACCATTGATAAAACAGTAAAATATTTTTTAGCCCGCGTGCCCGAAACAAAAGTTACGATAGACCACAGTGAGATTATTGGGTACGGGTGGTTTACTTATGAAGAATCTTTAGATCTGGTAAAATATGAAAGTAGAAAAAATATTATTCGTGAGGCAAAAGAATATGCCGATAAACATTTTGAAAAAACTCTATGATTGTTATTGATGCCGAAATGTCAGGACTTAGTCCACTGAAACACTCGCTCGTGAGCATTGGCGCAGTTGATTTCACTCACCCTGAAAGACAATTTTACGGAGAATGCAGGATTTGGGATGGGGCCGAAACCGACCCGGAAGCGCTTGCGGTAAATGGGTTTACTGATGAGCAGTGTCGGGATAAAAATAAAAAAAGTGAAACAGAACTGATCAAAGAGTTTTATGTTTGGATACAGGAAATTTCCGATAAAACGATCGCTGGTCAAAACGTTTCGTTTGACGCGCAATTTTTAAATCAAGCACTCAAGCGCGCCAATATCGAATGGCGATTTTCATTCAGAACCCTTGATCTTCATGCCTTGGCGTATGCCCAATTTCTTAAGGAGGGAAGAGAGGTGCCGATCAAATTTGACCAATCTGCCCTCTCGCTCACTAAAATCCTTGCGTCTTTGGGTCTTCCGCCGGAACCAAAACCACACATTGCGATCAATGGTGCAAAATATGAAGCGGAGGCGTTCTCGCGTGTTATCCACGGTAAAAATCTCTTGCCAGAATTTGCGCAGTATTCCGTGGAAATACCAGAACAGGGAAAATTGATATAAGTTTTTTTATTTTTTCTTTGTCGGCTTGAGGGTAATAATAAGTTTTTTATTACGAAACATCAAAATTTCCTCTTTGATATTTTCAGGGATTTGCGCGAGAAGTTTTTCAAGTTTTTTCTCGTCAGGGTCAAGAATCGCGTTCCATTTGCCGATCTTTTCAAGGATCGGTTTTATCTTTTCAAGATCATAAGAAAATCTTTCTTGTATTCCTTTGGTGATATACCCGGGACCACCAAAAACCCTTTCAACTTTTTCTTGTTCCATATATGAAAGAATGATATTGCGTAAATCAGCAAGACGCTTTTTTCTTGTGTCATCTTCTGCCTTAATATCAAAAAATTCTTTGATTGCGACTGCAACTTCTTTATCACTTGCAGTTTTTACTTCTGCCTTTTTGTATTCATGTGACCACATAGGACAAATTTTGCGATACCCGCATGAACCGCAGAAGGCTGAAGGGGTTGGCGGGAATGCTTCTTCTTTCTCTATTTTCTGCTCGATCTCACGAATAGTGTTGAGAATATTTTGTTTTGTTGCACGCGCGATCTCTTGCGTAGGGGTAACGGAAATTTTTTCATTATGTTTTAAAAAATAAAGACTCGTTTTAATGTTTTCCGGTTTTAATTGAGGCCAGCGGGAAATGAGCGCAAGGTGGTAAAGTCCCAATTGAAGATTTTCCTTCAAATCTTTCTCGGCAGGCATCCGTTTCCCGGTTTTGTAGTCTATGATTTCATAGAGGTCGGATTGTGGATCTTTATCAATACGATCTATGATGCCCGCGAGCGTGTGTACCTTCCCTGACACTTCATCAGTCAATTCAAGTGAAAAACGTCCTTCAAGCTCAACCACATTAAATGTCCATGGCTGATTCTTTTTGTAAAAATTCTTAATCGTGGCAATCCCTTCATCAAAATAAACTTTTTCCTCCGCTTCTTTTTTTTCAAGATTTCTCCATTCAATAAACAGTGACTTTTCGTTCCATTTTTTCGTATAAAAATCTATCACCTGGTCGAGAGTAGGGTAGAGGGGGTTGCGCTCAAACATAAACTTGAGTGCAGAGTGAATGAGGGTGCCATAGACTTGCTCGGCGCGTTTGGGCTCTTTGATCTTATCTATTTGGGAATATTTGTATTTAAGCGGGCAGATTTTGTAGGTTGCCAGAGCTGAATATGATGTTCGCATCAAAACATTGTAACATAATGAAATATTTGCTACTTTGATTTACTAAAAAACACACCAAACCAGTAAGGTTTAGTGTGTTGCGAATCAAAAAGAATAACGTATTTGTGTTATTTATGTATTGTGGGCAGGAGCAGGAAGATAATTCACACTGAGGCCATCGTTAACAGAGCCACTTATTCTTTGTTTTTCGGCTAAAACTGCCGCTCTGCATGCCCGTGCTACATTGTTTGCTTCTTGTACGGTTTTTGCTTCTGCGAGTGGGATATTTTTCATCATGCCATCACCCCATTCAAAAACAACCTTAAACCCAGTACCATTCACTGGGACCACTCTGATCATTGTGCACATAAGTCGCGCCCTCCTCGAAGTTAAGTTCAGATAATAAAAATCCGTATGTTACAATACGCTTATATTTTTACCATGTCAACAAGTGAAACAACACATACGAGGAATAATAAAAATATACCGGCATTTAAAAAAAATATCCGAAATTTTTATCGTAAAAATAAACGAGAAATGCCGTGGCGAAATACGCATGATCCCTATAAAATTTTGGTATCGGAAGTGATGCTTCAACAGACCCAGGTCTCGCGCGTTCTCAAAAAATACCCTCAGTTTATACAGGCATTTCCTAGCCCTAGAGTGCTCGCAAAAACCCCTCTTAAGCGAATTTTAAGCGTTTGGCAGGGGATGGGGTATAACAGGCGGGCTATCGCACTTAAAAAGATTGCAGACAAAATAATGAAAGAATACAGCGGAGTGGTTCCTAATGATCCAGTAATCCTCGAAAAATTTCCCGGGATTGGAAAGAATACTGCTGGCGCGATTATTGCGTTTGCGTTCAATAAACCGGCTGTTTTTATCGAAACCAACATCAGGCGCGTTTTTATTTATCATTTTTTTAAACATCGCAGTGAAGTGAGTGACAAAGAAATTCTTACATTAGTTGAAAAAACTCTCGATAAAAAGAATCCGCGAGAATGGTATTACGCACTTATGGACTATGGAGCAATGCTCGTAAGAAAAGTCACGAACCCAAATCGCAGAAGCAAGTATTATACAAAACAAAAACCGTTCAAGGGGTCAAATAGGGAAGTGCGGGGGCTCATTATTCAGGTTCTTCTTGAGAACAAGTCTTTGTCAATAAAAAAATTTAAGGAGAAAATTAATCGTCCTGAATTACCCCAAAATATTAATGATCTTGTTCATGAAGGGTTTTTAAAAAAACGGGGAACACTCTATACGCTTGCTCGTTAACCTATGAAGCAAAATAATAAAAATTTAGAAATCCGCAAACGTCGAGCAAAGATTGTTTTAAGGGAACTTAAAAAACTTTTTCCGAAGGCGGGGATGATGCTTCGATACTCAAATAATTGGGAGCTTTTGGTTGCTGTGGAGCTTTCCGCGCAATGCACTGATAAAAAAGTAAACGAGGTAACCGAAAAGCTTTTTAAAAAATACAGAACACTCGATGATTACGCGCACGCGAAACAGAAAGAATTTGAGAAAGATATTTATTCAACGGGATTTTATCGCAACAAGACAAAAAATATATTAGCGGCGGCAAAAATGATCAAAAAAGAATATGACGGGGAGGTACCTCATACCATGGAGAAGATTCTCGCTGTGCCCGGCGTTGCACGCAAAACAGCAAACGTTGTCTTGGGGAACGCGTATGGTATTGTAGAGGGGATTGCTGTTGATACGCACGTAAGACGATTATCGAGATTATTCGGACTCACTCTTGAATTTAATCCAATAAAAATAGAACGTGAGCTCATGGAAGTGTTGCCCAAGAAGGAATGGTTTGAGTTTACGTATCGACTTATAGAATATGGAAGAAAGTATTGCAAAGCGGTTCCACGACATGACCATAGAACGTGCCCTGTTACTCGAGTGCTTATAAAAAGAAATCTTATATGATATTAAGGGGAAAAATACGAGAACTATGCAAAATCAACGAAAGCACAGAGCTATATTTAAAAGTTATATCGCTTATTTTTTTTATAGCAATTTCAGTGGGAATTATCACTGCCCAACTTTTTCCCCATGAAGCACGAGAGGGGGTTGAAGAGATATCTCAACAACTTGAGTTTATATCCAGTGCGGGAACGTTTGAAATGTTTTGGATCATATTTTTAAATAATGCAGTAAAATCATTTTTCGCACTGGTTAGTGGGATTCTTTTTGGTATTATTCCAGTCATGTTTATTCTTATCAATGGGTATGTTATTGGTATTGTGGGTACTGTTGCCATTGCAGAGAAGGGAATCACGAGTTTTCTTGCGCTCACTCTTCCGCATGGTATTTTGGAGATTCCAGCAGTACTTCTTGCGGCAAGCCTTGGGGTGATGCTCGGTGAAAAATTTTATACGCAAATAAGGACAAGGGAGTCGTTTCACCCAAGCTTTTCATCAGCTCTCGGTGTATTTTTTAAGATAGTTGTTCCCACATTGGCGATTGCAGCACTCATCGAAACTCTTTTGGGTGTTATTGATGGTGCATAGTATGTTTTTTTGTTGAGCATATCGGAGAGGTATCTGCCGAAATTTCAAATAAAAATAAGCTATAAAAACCTGCTCATTAGGCCTGGAATTTGATAAGTCTAAAACCCTTGACAAAGATTACAAAAATAGGGGATAATAAACGCTAGATGTTTCCACAACCCCACATAAGCCTTAAATCAGCTTGAGGAGGTTTTGATGAACGCTAACACATTGATGACAGTTCTATTTGTTTGGCTAGTTGCTGGTCTTTTCGTAACAATTGCCTTTGGGAGAGCAAAAATCGTGTCCGACGAAGAAGGAGACAAAAAGATCCCCGGCAACAATTCAACAAAGTCACCAGAGCCTCCAAAGGGCTATACTCGCTCACATCCAAGAAAGCGCATGGTGCGCTAAGTAGTACATTAACGGTTGGGCTTTGCCCAAACTCCCATCACTTAGGTGGGAGTTGTTGTTTTTTCGAATCAAAAATTCCATGCTATTGGGATATTACGGCTTGATTGACAACTCTACCTCCGCAGGCTATATTTTAATGAGATAAAATCTAATTCTCATGGAGGTGGCATATGAAGAAAATCTTCGAGACTCTTTGGGGTTGGTTCTGCGAATCATATATTTGGGGGGTTATAACATTTATTATAGTCTGGATATGGCCGGCCATAATGATGGATAATTATCCTGGAGGAAAATCTCAAAGATTAAATTAATTTGAGGCAACTCAATTAACAAGCCCGCAAAAGTTTCTATTGCGGGCTTTTGCTTTCTCTATAATATAACAGAATAGTAACCTTTAAAACATGAAGAAGGAAAATTTAATTATTGCATTAGACGGGATGAACTTAAAAGAAGCGCTTAAAATTGCCCGCGCGTTAAGTGGAAAAGTCTGGGGGTTTAAAATAGGCGACCTACTCTATGAGGATAGTTCTATTGTTCGAAAACTCAAAAAGTTCGGGCACGTGTTTGCTGATGTTAAGTTATATGACATTCCTAATACTGTTGCAAATAGTGTGAAAAAACTCTCACGCGCCGGCGCTGATATGATAACCGTTCATGCTTCCGGCGGTATTGAAATGATAAAAGCCGCAAAACAAAATGCTGGAAGGAGTAAAATTCTTGCTGTAACTGTGCTTACTTCGCAAAATAATAAAAATACAAAAAGAAACGTCATAAAACTCGCTCAAGATGCCATAACCGTGGGAGTGCAAGGGATAGTGTGTTCGGGGCAGGAACTGGGGGCGCTTAAGGGTGTCCCAGGAATCAAATCAATAATCAAGGTTGTGCCTGGAATAAGACCTGTGTGGTATGCAAAAAAAGATGATCAGAAGCGTACAATTACTCCCCATGAAGCGATGCGACTTGGCGCGGATTATTTGGTTATCGGGAGACCGATTACAAAAGCTAAGAGTCCACTAAGGGCACTCAAGGAACTCTAGGGAGTAAGGGCTTTATAAAAACATACGACGTCGCACAATATATCTTTTGCGACGTCATAACTTTTTAACCACCAAGTGAGGCATGAGAACGGTAAATATGGCAGATTGATATTTCTAGTTTTACTGCATAAGCACGTGTAAATAATATAACGTTGCAAAAGATCGTCGCGATTGCGCGACTATTTTTAGGTTATAGATCGCACAATCGCTAATTGCGACACAAACATCTCCCTTAAACTTTTGATTTTTCAAAATAGCCGAAAATAAAATTTACTGCCGGTGATACGTAATTCTGCCAAAGTCCTTTCGCAAGCCCAAGTCCCCATTGAAATGTATTTGATTCCACGATTGCGCGAATATCTATACTAAAATAAGAAATAATAGCTATAACAATTATAAATACGAGTATTAATTTAATAAAACCTGATTTTTGTGTTGAGGGCATAGGTATTTTATTATTATAATCATTCCAACATTCTGCAGAATATTGGAATGATTAGTAAGCTCATAATTTTTTAAGGTAATTTATTGGGTCAAGATATGCGTTGAGTGGTGCTATCGGTATTATATATGTTCCTCCACATACCTTACTTTTTCTTGATTCAATACTCACGCCTTGGGTTGCATAAACAGTAAGATGGAGGTGCGGGCCTGTGGAATACCCCGTGTCACCACTATATCCAATAATACCACTTGTATCGACTTCTTGCCCCGCAGAGACACTTATAACTGAAAGATGTGCATAGAGCGTACTCAAGCCATTTTTGTGCTTTATAAGTACCCAGCGACCATAGGAAGCTCCAGGACAAATAATATCTGTATCTCCCGTACCTGCAATTGTTCCCGACAGAGATGCTTTAATTTTTGTACCATAGGTTACACCAATATCAATGCCATTATGACCTTTTCCATTATAAGCGCCACTTTTTGCAAATGCAGTATCGCCGAAATATTGTGTTACACGAACATTGTCCGTAGGCCATGATAAAACCTGCGATCCGACGGGAGGAAAACTATTCGGATCAATTGCAACCTTAAGTTCAGATTCAAACTCACGAAGTTCTGCTTCAAAAGCATCCTTGAGTTTTTGCTTTTCTTGTAGAATTTTTTTATAATTTGATTCCTTGTTTTTCGTAGATACAAGTAAGCGATCTTTTTCTTTTTTATTATTTTCAACAACTCGTTTCTCATCAGCTAACTCTTTCTTAAGTCCCATAAGCACCTCTTTTTCTTCTTCCGTAGACTTTTTATCAGATTCTCGCGCAGCTTTTAGTTGTTCGAGTTCCTTAAGTTGTTCACGAATTAAACCACTTAAACGCTCTAAATTTTCTATATCATCCCAAAATTTTGAAAAATTATTAGTAGAAAGAATCACCTCAACCAAATTTTTTGATTCAGTTTGGTCCATCGTGCGAAGTATTTCTCCAATAGCGCTGGAATTTAGACCGATCTTAACCTTCTTGTCATTAATTTCAAGTTCGAGTTTTTCAATCTTGAGATTTTGCGCTGAAATTTTACTTTCAGTAAGGCGAATATTCACATCGAGCTTTTTGCGGGCAATATCAAGTTCCTTGATTGAGGTTGCAAGTGTTTTTGCTTGTCCCCCTAGTGATGCGATATCTTTCTCGTATTGCGCGATTTCCTGCTCAAGATTTTTAATTTCTATTCCCCTACCGTCTATTTTTTGTCGAAGATCATCAATGATTCCCGCGTGAATATCAACGGGAGATACTACGAATGTAAGAAATAAAATAACTATATATACTAAAAAACGTATGTTCATATTTACTCACTACATTTTTTTATCGCCACTAAAAGTCTTTCCATCGTTTCTTCTTTGCCCAAAACTTCAGCAAGCACAAATGGGTCTGGAGATTTATCCTTCCCTGATAGTGCCATACGTACTGGCCAAAGTACGAACCCCCTCCCCTCTTCTGTCGCATAATTCCAAAGCGCCTCTTTTATTTTTTCTTTAGTGAAAGACGCGTTATCAACAGTTTCAAGAATTTCTACTACCCGCGTAAGCTGTGCTTTTATTTTTGTGTAATCGCCATCTTCCCCGCCTGCCAAATGAGCGCCGGTAGGTTTCCATAAAAGTTTTTCTTTTTGATATTCAGGCACAACAAAGTAATATCCGATTTCTCCAGTCTCTGCCATCGTGGCAATATCTTTGAATGTGCTCATACGCTCGCTAATGACCGCAAGTACCGCATCAAATCTTTTTTCACTGAAACCAGGGAACGCTCGGATTGAATCTGGAACATATTCTAAAGCGCGCTTTTTGAATTCCGTAGGCGGCATTTTTTTGAGATATTCCTTATTCATCCATCGAAGTTTTTCAATATTAAATATCGCACCTCCTTTTTGAACTTTTTCAATCGAAAATTCTCGCGTGAGTTCTTCTATAGAAAAAATTTCTCGCTCATCTCCAGGGTTCCATCCGATAAGTGCGAGAAAATTAACCAGTGCTCCAGGAAAAAATCCAAGGTCTCGATATTCGGTCACCGATACGGCACCATGTCTTTTGGAGAGCTTAGACCTATCGGGGGCCAGAATGAACGGTATGTGAGCATAGAAAGGTCTAGGTGCACCCAACGCTTCCTGTATAAGAATTTGTCGTGGTGTGTTTGATATTCCGTCTTCTCCGCGAATGATGTGCGTTATACCCATGTCAAAATCGTCCACCACCACGGCAAAATTATACAGCGGAGTTTCAAGATCTTTTGCGATTACAAAATCGCCAAGCTCGGTCGTATCAAATGATATATCACCGCGGATGAGATCGCGAAAGGTGACTATCTTATTGAGGTTTTTGAATCGTATTACTTCCCCTCGCTTACTTACCTGCCGCGACGCAGTGCTTTGCGGTGCAGGGAGTCCTTCTTGCGAGGCTTCTTCTTTTGAAATGTATGCCGATCCCGCGACAATGAGCTGCTCAAGATATTTCTTATACACAGCAGTTCGGTCAGATTGACGATAGAGTTCATCGTATGAAATAGAGAGCCACTTCAATCCCTCGAGGATATCGTCCTCATGTTCTTTCTTTGAACGCTCTTTATCCGTATCTTCGATGCGCAAAACCATCTTCCCACCATGTTTTTTTGCAAATAGGAAATTAAAGAGAGCGGTGCGTGCTCCTCCCACATGTAAGACGCCTGTTGGGGATGGGGCAAAACGAACTCGAACTTCTTGCTTTTTTTGATTCTTTTCCATACAATCTTTGTAGAATATATTTGTATTGTAACACAATCTAATAAATTGGAGGGTAGCCTTATGAAAGCAAGATTGAAAACAGGAGAATGCTTTAAGGTTATTTGCGTAGGAGAGGGGGACAGGCTATATGTATGTAAAAAAATAATCGGGGAAGTCGGAGGAATTTTTATAAAAGCACTTACACCCCCAAGGACTAATTCAAATGGTTCATACTGGTTTACTGCCGTGTGTCTCAAGGACTATCCAAAAATTTCAAATCGTTGGCACAGCCAAGGGCTTGTGAAAGGAGATGAAATAAAGTTTGATTATGCATACATACAAAAAATTAGTCGCAAGGAAAGGCGAAGCAGGTAAAAACCCCTATGATTTTTCATGGGGGTTTTGGTTTACCCAAAAAGAGGTTACTTCGCGTGTTCTTTGAGGACAAGAAGAATTTCTTGAGCTATTTTTAGAGCAGCATCATCTTTAGCAAATAATTTTGCACTCACCTTCATTTTTTCTCGAATCTCTGCATCATCCATAAGACGTTCAACCTCGGAAGTTATGAGGTTTGTCGTAAGATTTGATTCTTCTATAACAATACATCCTCCCCCTCGGGCGTATGCATACGCATTTTTTCTTTGATGATCTCCATTGGAGTCAGTGATAGGAATAATAATAGAAGGTATTCCCCATGCAGCTATTTCAAAAATTGCTGATCCAGCTCGCGATATAACAAGGTCTGCGACACCCGCAGATGTTCTCAATGTAATCTCATTTAAATACCCAAACATTTTATAACGTTCGCGATATTGGCTTTTTGCCATCACCACCTCTGCCATATTTTTCATAGCTTCAAGATTTTTGATACCCACTTGGTGGATGATCTGATATTTTTCTGTAAGACGTGGAGCCGCTTGCATAATGGCATCATTGATAATTGACGCCCCTTGAGAACCGCCGAGAATAAGTATCGTGGGTACCGTGCTGTCAAGTTTGAGGATTTCATGCGCACCTTCACGCATAGGAATGGCAACATCTCTTCTGATTGGATTTCCCGTAAATGCAGTTTTTTCTATGGGAAAATATTCCGCCGCTTCACGATACGATACAGCGATACGTCGTGCAAATTTAGATGCAATAATATTCGCACGTCCGGGTACGCTGTCTGATTCATGAATAATGACCGGAATATTGAGAAATTTTGCCGCAATCAGTGTAGGAAAACTTGCATACCCCCCCTTCCCTACCACCACATCGGGAAACAGAACATATAATACTCCGAGTGCTCGCACTACGCCGTAGACTGTTTTGAAAAGATCAACTATATTTAAAAATGAAAAATATCTTCGTAGTTTACCAGCGGGTAATTTTTTAAATATGATTCCTTTTTCAAAAAGTATTCGCTCGTCGTATGGAGCATCAGAAAGATAGTAGATTTTAACATCAACAAATTTCTCACGATCAAGAAGCTCATTAAGTTTCTCCGCGATAGCTATTATAGGATAGAAATGACCTCCTGATCCCCCGCCAGTAAAGACTACCTTCATCTTATTAGAAACCCGCCTGCAATAACTCAAAAGCTATTACGGGAGATGTTATTGCTGATAATGAAGTATATTGCATAAAAATTTACAATTTTCAAATTATTTCATTGGAAATTAAAAATTACTTTTCTTGTATTATTCCCTCTGATACTTCGACACCTGTAAAATAATCCCTGCTTCAAGGAGCGCGAACAAAAGTGCTGTACCGCCGTGACTAATGAAAAGAAGTGGGACGCCAACCAAGGGAAGGACACTAAGCATTGATGCAATATTCATAAATGATTGGGTCACCATTAGTATAACAAGACCTACGACAAGAAGTCCACTAAAATAATTTGGAGCACGTGAAGCAATCTGGAAACCACGTATCGCAAGTGCAACAAAAAGTGCAATAATTATTACAGCACCAATCATTCCAAATTCTTCTGATGCCACAGCAAAAATCGAATCACCTATGGGTTCGGGAAGTTGGCCGAATTTCTGGATACTCTGTCCGAAACCTCTTCCAAAAATACCCCCCGAGCCTATGGCAATTAATGATTGTTGTATTTGATATCCGGCCCCAAGTGGGTCTCCTGTTGGATCAAGAAAGGTGGTGAAACGTAAAAGAATGTAAGGTTTAAAGTGTGCGAGAATGGCAACACTTACGATGGAAATTCCTCCCAAGATTCCTATGTGTGACCATTTCCCTCCGCTTACAATAAGCATGGCAATTGCAGAGGTAAAAATAACAAGAAACGTTCCCATATCAGGTTGCTTAATAAGTAGGATCCCTGTAATGCCAAGCAAAATAAGGGCTGGGAGAAGTCCATACGCGAATGTTTTAATTTTTCCTTTAAGTGACGAGAGAATCGCAGCGAAATAAATAACAAAGCTTAATTTTAGAAATTCTGCCGGCTGTAATGATATGCCAAAAAGATGAATCCAACGTTTTGCCCCGCCGTGCTCAAAACCAATTCCTGGAACAAATACGAGCGAAGTCAGAATTACTGAAAATACAAAGAAATAGAAAGATGATTTTTTTAAAAAGGTATGCGGAATTTTTGAAGTAATAATAAGCGTTATAGTTCCTGCCAATAACCCAAAGATAAGTCTGCTGAATATTACACTGGAAAATAAATCCTCGCTACGCGCCAAAAGCCCCAAACTTGCGGAAAAAAACAAAAAAGTTCCGACAAGCACGAGTGCCGCCACGATTCCAAGAAATATTCTGTCTGCCTTTTTGCGATTCATAGAGTTGCTTTTTGGTTTTTCTATCTTGAAAGCTCGCGAAGCTATTGAAGCTTCTGTTGTTATCCAATAAGTGCAACAATTAATCCAATGACAGCAAAGAATATTGAAATGACCCAAAAACGCATGGTGACTTTATACGATGGCCAGCCAAGTGCCTCAAAGTGATGGTGAATGGGGGCGACTAAAAATACTTTTTTTCCATTACGTAATTTTTTTGACGTGATTTGAATGATGACTGAAAGTGATGCGAGAAGAAGCGGCATGGCGATAATGGGAAGCACCAAGACGCTTTTGGTAAGAAATGCAACGACGGTGATGGTAGTGGTGAGCCCGAGCATCCCTGTTTCAGACATATAAAAACGTGCAGGTGGGATATTAAACCACAAAAATGCAAGAATCCCTCCCGCCACAACTGCGCAGAATGCAGAAAGATCGATTTGGTTTTGAAAAAATGCTATACCGGCATATGAGGTAAAAATTGCCGCCATAATCCCTCCCGCAAGCCCGTCAATACCATCAATTACTCCACCTGAAAAAAGCGCAAGCATGGTGATCATAAAGAATGGAATAATGAATATTCCAAGCTCCCAGTCTCCGTTGAACGGAATATGGATCGAAGAAACATCCAATTTATCAAAAAACCACCATCCACCGATAAGTCCAATAAGAAGCACGACACCAATGCGAATTTTAAGGGGAATTCCGCCCGCGATGTATCCTCCCCTGCCATAAATAACGAGAATATCATCCACAAGACCGACAAGAGATGCGACAATAAGTGTAAAGAGCGGAAGCCATGTTTGTTCCCTGCTTAAAAAATTAAGTTTTGCAGTAATATCGGATGGAAAAAGTTTTGCGATGACCCATATCGCAAACATGGTGAGCAGAACGCTCATCCAGATGATTATCCCGCCCATTCGTGGCGTCCCAACTTCTTTTTCTTTGTGCAGGTTATTGAAAATCGGCGTCCCTCCCCCACCAAGCCCTTCGGTACGCGCCTTTTTCTTCCACATCTTATGTTTATAGAGATAGTGAGTAAGAAGAGGCGTTATCGCGATCCCAATAAAAAAAGCAATCGCGAGCGGTATGAAAACTTTGACGACGTTGATGATCATGAAATAAGTTAAGAGTTGAAAAGAAAATAAACGTATTGCCATGATTATATCAGGCAATGAGCGATAAGTAAAAACTTATTTTTACTTGGAGCGAATGAACCTGATATATGGAAATATATCTTAAAATAATGAAAAAGAAAGAGCGAAAAAATATCTTCTTGCTGCTTGACACGGTCTTGGTTTTGTTTTAGCTTAGAGTAAGATTACTTTTGAAATCAAAACCTAGGAGATTTTAATGAACTCAATTTATATCTGGGGTACGCCTAATGGAGTTGATGAAGATATCTACAAAACGGTGACCAAGCTTTTAATCGATATTTTTAAGTCTAGAGATATGGAATCTCTCGCAGTATTTTTTCCAACAGATAGAATGAATTGGGGGCTAGGCGAAGAAATTATTGTTCATATTTCTGGTCCCATAGTTCTTGGGGGGAAGGAACTGGATAGATTGACCAAATCTGTGGGTCGTGTAGTACAGTCGGGATTCCGCCCTAAACACATAAAGTGCGTTGTTTTGAAAGAAAAATCTAGTGTTGGTTCAGGACATTGGTCTAGTTCATAATTAAGATGGCTCTTTTCTTTTTATATTTTTTAAAGCCGCCTTGCTAGCAAGGCGGCTTTTCTATTATTTATTATTTTCTTTTGAGCTCTTCCAGTGCCGCCCAAGTAAGCGCTTCAGCATCCTTAAACCTCCCTTCACGCGTAGAGCCAAGCACGACCACAATAACAGGGTGTGATAGTCCTGCGTCAAAGGCAACGGCGAGATTTCCCCCCGCAAGATCGGTATATCCGGTTTTGGAAGCAATGATTGCCGGGATGGCATTAATATTCTCGTTAGTATTGGTCGCTTTATGGCGAATATTGTCGAGGGAAGTCATCGTGGTGCGCACCCGTGTTGTTAGTTCCATATTTCTATATGAGTTTTTTAGTGCATACGCCATGAGTAACGCAACATCTCGTGCGGTTCCGTATCCGCCGCTTATTTCACCATCAACATCAAGCCCTGATTCATTATAAAAATGAGTTCCCTGCAATCCAAGTTCTTGTGATTTTCTATTCATTTCGGCAATAAACTTTTGCTTTGATTCATCGACAGGCTTTCCATACGCATTTTGTCCCAAAGATCCGGCAACCGTAGCGAGAGCGCTTGCGCCGTCGTTTGATGAAGTCATGAGGGTGAAGCCAATAATATCGGAAAGTTTCCAGCGTTCATTCATAAAGAGTCCCGAATCCCCCTCGCTCTCGATATCAGATCTGTTGATGGTTACGACCGTGCCTATGGGGAGGATTTCCGATGCTGTAATCGCTGTCATTAACTTTGTAAGTGAGGCAAGCGGTAAAATATCATGTGCGTTATATTCAAATAAGGTAGTGCCTGTTGTGGTGTCATACACATACGCAGCCTTCCCTTTGAGCTCAATATGTTCAAATGGGTTCGTCTGTTCTTCTAAATTATTGTTTGTAATCACGTTTTCTTCGTTGCTCGTGTGATTTTTGTTATAGCCAATTGCATACGAAACAACCATAAGCGTGATAAGTATGAGTGCGGGGAGTAATGATTTTTTACCCGTTTGAATCTCGCCCGGTGTCAAAATTTTTACATCTCCATGACTGGGTAATAACACCAAATCTTTTTCCTTGGGAAGTTCGAGATGTTTTTCTTCGGGGGACGGCTCTTTAATATTTTCAAAACTATCGTTGGAAATGACATCAAGAGTATCGTCTTGAGAAGACAATATTGGTTCGGAATCGGAGACAGCCTCAATGGTGTTATCACTCTTGTTTGAATATGTTCCCAAAAGAGCGCTTGAAAAACTATCAAGCTCGGGTTCTTGTTTTTTATTTTGAGCGGAGAGCTTTTTGTTTTTACGGACACTCTTCACTGCGAGTGAGTCACTCGGTGGGTTGGGTTTGTTCTGGTTGTTGTTCGCCATTGCTTTCATTGTTAAACTCTTCTACAAATTTTTCTATTGATTCATTTGTGCTCCCATATTCCGGAAGATCCTCGACGCGTGAAATTCCAAGGTGTGAAAGAAGGTCAAACGTTGCGCGGTACAAAAAACTTCTTTGGTCGGTCGGATTAGGAATCTTTTCAGCAAGACCGCGGATTAAAAGGTTTCGTAGAATAAATGTTGAATTGACACCACGAATATAATCAATGCCACTTCGTGTGATTGGTCCGCGATATAAAATAATAGAAAGCGTTTCAAGTCCAGCCTTTCCTAGGTCGCGCGAGAGCTCTTCTCGGGAAAGTTCGTCAATGATTCCACTTGCTTCTGATGCAGTTCCCAACATCACTTCATCATCTTTTTCAATGAGAGTAACTCCTCTTTCTAGAAGTTTCTCTTTCAGGATTTCAAGCGCACTTTTTACTTCTGTTTCGTCAACATTAAGAATTTGGGAAAGTTTTTTTATCGACAGTGGTTCTGCTTTAAAAAATAATACTGCTTCTAATTTTGCATCAATACTCATGATTTTTTAGGCTCTATAAAGCTTGCGACGCTTCTGAAGCTATGGAAGCTTCGCCCACCTCTTCTCCCACCTTAATATGAATATCTTCAAAACTCTGTTGTTGCACTACGGAAATCATACCTTGCTTTACTAGTTCGAGGAGGGCAAGAAACCCCACAATAACATTGACTCGTTCTTTTGTCCCTCCGACGAAATCTTTAAAGCTCATATTGATATTTTCTCGTATTCTGTCAGTCAATCGATCCATCATTTCTTCAAGACTGATCACGGTTGCGACCACCACCCTGGGGATAAATTGCTTTTTGGGGAGTGTGTTGATGATATTTTGGATTGCCCCCCAAATATGCTCGAGTGTAGTTTCTTGGTTGGGAGAAAATATCGGTGTGGTCATGCGCGAAGGAACGCGGGCAAAGATCATTTTTTCTCCATACATTTTTCTAATATAAACACTCAATTCTTTAATGCGCTTATATTCTGCGAGCCGTTTCTGCAGATCTTCAATACTCCCCTGCTCTTCCTCAGTAAGTTCGAGGGTCGGCAAAAGCGATTTTGATTTAATCAGAACAAGTGTTGACGCGACAAACACAAAATCAGCGGCATGCTCAATTGGGAATTGATCAAAGTTTTTTATATAAGCAATATAATCATCTGCCACTTGTGCAAGCGATATGTCATTGATAAGAAGTTTCCGCTTTTCAATAAGATCGAGAAGCACGTCGAGAGGCCCTTCAAATACCGATGTTTTTACTTGAAATTCTGCATTCATAATGATTCTAAGATACTACCTTTTTATCAGTTGTTTTTCAAGAAAAATGGTCTGCCCGAAAGGCAGACCATTACAACTTAACATATTCGTGGTTGTTCGGTTTTGGGTAAAGAAGTTTAGTGTTCCAAAATCTTGGATCGTTTGAAGGAACGACCATTACATGAAGCATTGAACTAAACTCCATAACTTCAACGGCTTTTCTAACGAGCTCTTCTTCGGTTTTAACAACCGTGTGTCCAATGGGCATCCGGGAATTAAGTTCAGTAGACACTAAACGAACTGGGGAAGCGGGGAAATTATGCCTCCGTGCTTCATCTAATATGTCCTCGACAGTTGTAAAATTTTGTAGATGAACAAAGTCAGGCTTTGACATAATCAAATCTCCTCGATGACTAACTATAAAGAATTATACCAGCGAATATGGATTTTGTGAAGTGTTGATAAAAAACTATTGAGAAAGTAGGGTATCGATACGATTGATATCTCTTGGGAAAAGCGTCGCTTCTTTGATATTCTCAATTCCCAAGAGTTTTGCGGTAATGCGCTCAAGTCCTATCGCAAGCCCACCTTCCGGTGGCATGCCGTATTTGAACGACTGAAGATAGTATGAAAATTTTTCAGGATCGAGTCCCCATGCTTTGATGTTCGCCACAAGTTTATCGTGATCATTGATGCGTTGTCCGCCCGTGGTTATTTCAAGTCCTCGAAAAAGAAGATCGAAACTTTTTGTGTATCCCAAATCATTTTCATCCTCGTAAGTATAAAAGGGACGTTTTTTTACCGGGTAATGCGTAATAAAAATAAAATCAGAATTAAACTTTTTCTTGGCATACTCACAAAGCCATCGTTCGTGTTGCGGATCAAGGTCTGGCTCATGCGTGCAATCCTCCCCCGTTTCTTTTTTGATGATTTCCTGCGCTTCACGAAGTTTCATGGTAGGGATTGTTGTGGGAAGTGTGGGGAGTTCCGCAATGAGAAGCTTGAAATCTTCCGCGCAAGACTCCTCAAGCCGTTTTAGAAGGAAATGAAGAAAGCGAGTTTCAAGGAGAATGATGTCCACGTGGTCTTTAATGAACCCCATTTCAAGGTCGAGACTTGTGTATTCATTGATATGACGCGTGGTGCTGTGTTTTTCGGCGCGATAAATATTTCCTGTCGCAAATACTTTCTCAAACACTCCCACCATGATTTGTTTGTAGAGTTGCGGGCTTGTTGCAAGGTATGCGATATGTCCGAAATATTCTATCGGAAAAACTGCGGCGCCTCCTTCCGCGTCTCCCCCGACAATTTTAGGGATTTGTATCTCGATAAATCCCTCTTTGGTGAGGAAATCACGGAACGCTTTGATGATGTGTGCCTGAACACGAAAAATTGCCCGTGAGCGCGCAGTGCGAAGGGTAAGTGGCAAGTAATCAAGATAGGTATCAAGATTCAGTCCCGTACTTTTTTCAAACGGAAGTTCATGTGCTTTGTTTAAAATCTCCACTCCAAGGATTTCAATTTCAATATCCCCTGTCGGTGTATTCATATTCACCATTTTTTCTGGACGTTTATTGACCCTCCCTTGTATGCCAAGCACCCACTCCGGTCGCACAGTGTGAGCTTGTGCGTGAGCTTCTTCGTGGTTTGGCAACGCAACCATTTGCACAGTTCCTGTCGCGTCGCGAAGGTCAATAAAAACAAGCTTGCCATGGTCCCGGCGCACATCCACCCACCCGGCGATAGATACCTCTTTCCCAATATGGTCGTGTAGATCTTTGATATAAATTCGCTTCATATGTATTTTCTTTATAGTACCAGAAATATGGGGGAATTTCCAATTTTCAGTTCTCAATTTTCATTAAATTTACAATGTCCCAATGTTTGAAAATTGACTTTGGTTATACTATACTGTTTTACATATTAGTAATAAATACATCATGCCCACCATTCATGAAAAAATACGAGATCAGGTGAAAGAAGCAATGCGAGCGAGAGATACGATGCGCCTGAATGTCGTCCGAGGAATTCTGTCCGCGTTCGTCAACGAGCTTATTGTGCAGAAGAAAAAACCACATGAGATACTTCCCGACCCCGATGCCCTCAAGGTCATTAAACGGCTTGCCAATCAGCGTAAAGATTCTATCGAGCAATTTACAAAAGGTTCACGCGAAGATCTTGTGAAAATTGAAGAAGAAGAACTTGTCTTATTGCAAAAATATCTTCCGGAGACAATGAGCAAGGCTGATATTAAAAAAGTTGCCGAAAAGAAACAAAAAGAGCTTGGGTATACCCTCAAAGCAGATATGGGAAAACTTATGGGTGCGGTAATGAAGGAGCTTAAAGATAGTGCTGACGGCAATGATGTTAAGCAGGTTATCGAAGAACTATTTAGCTAAAATGGTGGAGATGCTTGTCCTGTAGTAAGCTTTACTTTACTACGGGGGTGAAGGAGGTTCTGAAGGATTGTTTTAAATCTTAAAAAATAAAAACCCCACTGCAATTTACATTCAGTGGGGTTTCGATGGTCAATGTTACGACCATTGATATTGAGAAATTGCAACTCTCACGAAGTCTACAAAAGTACATTCGTACTCTTCTTTGTCGGCAAGAAAATGTCGCCAAAGCACTTCGCCTTTTTGGGGCATTATATCCAGAAATTCCGTCACACGTGCGTCGCCCAAAGAAACGCGTGCATCAGTCAGTCCTGCCAGGAGGCCGATTATGCCACCCGATACTTCATCAATACGTTGTTGCAGTTGGTTATGTGCCATGGTCAACTCCTTTTCGTTTGTTGACGGATAAGAAAACAAAAATCTCTAATTAACATGCTAGCACATTATAAAAAGATTGTCAACCCAACGAAAATTATCTCATCTTTCCCCGTACTTCCCTGTGGTATTTGATCGCAAATCGATGCGCTTCGCTGTTGGCGAGTAGAATTGAATGCTCAAGGTCCGACCTTAAGGCTCCCCAAGGTCGGACCTTTGCAATACCGAGTATCTCTTTGGGGCGATGGTGTTCATCTTTGACCACGCCAACTACAGGAATACTCACTCCTGCCGCGCGTAAAACGACCTCTGCGGCGTTTTTCTGCGCTTTCCCACCGTCTACAACAATAAGTTTTGGGTACTGCCATTCGGGGTGCGCGAGACGCCTTTCCAAAACTTCCTTGAGGGCGCGAGTATCATCAACACCCTGAAAACTTTTGATTTTAAACTTTCTGTATTCGTCTTTTGCGGTTTCGCCATCTTCGACAACCGTCATCACTCCGACAAGATATTTTCCACTAATATGCGCTACATCATAAGCCTCAATGCGAAATCCATCCAAAGCCTCGCTTTGGATGGAAAGATGACGTTTTAAAAGGGCGATATCTTGGATATGAGTCAGTGCAAAAAGGGTTCGTTTTATCTCCCCTGCTTTTTCAAACTCCTGGCGTTTTGAAAGAGCCCTCATTTCTTTGGTGAGATTTCGAACCACATCTTTTTTGCGTCCGCGCAAGAAAAGTTTTAGGTTTTTTATCCGAGCACGATATTCTTCTGGTGAAATTTCACCAGTGCACACACCCGGACACAGCCCGATCTGGCGATTAAAACACGGTCTGCCAATACCAGGCAAGCCTACCTGCGCCATAAGTGTCGTGGCAGGCACGCACGTGTCCCGGAAAGGAAAAATTTTACGGATGATTTTCGTCGCATCTTTGAGTATTCCTCCACGGGGGAAGGGACCAAAAATAGTTTTTAGTTTGTAGTTTTTAGTTTGTAGTTCGCGGGCGCGTATAATGAGAACACGGGGGAAATCCTCGTCAGTAATGACAATGTGGTTAAAACTCCTATCATCTTTCTCTTTTGTATTATAGAGAGGCCTATGTTTTCTAATCAGCTCTGCTTCAAGGATAAGTGCTTCGAGAACCGAATCGGTTTTTTGGAATTTTATGATTTTCGCTTTCTCGATCATTGAGACAATCTGCGGCCCGCGTGTGTTTGCAACATCCTTTCCAAAGTAACTTCGTACGCGCTCACGAATCGAGGTCGCCTTGCCAATATAGAGAATTTTTCCACCTGCCCCAGTGAAAAAATATACCCCGGGTTCCCGGGGAAGTTTCTTGGCTGTAAGGGCTTGATATTTCATATATAGGTAGTATATAGTTACAAAAGAACATCACAAGCGAGGTGACGTCAATGTCTAAAGAAAAACCGAAATCCGCAGGTCATCACACAAGTGTTAACAAAAGCACGTGGATATCAGAAGCGGGAAAATATCCTCAATATTTACCCATGGTTAAAGAGTTATTAGACAGAGGGATGGGACGTTCACTCAACGGTCAGCAATTACACGTTGAAACATGCGCAATCCTTGCATGTCTTCTTCAAGAAACTGGCATGTTCGCGGAGATGGCGGATATGGAAATAAGAAAAATGATCATTAATTTTCTTCAGATATACTGGGGTATTCGTGACGAAGAAAAATATCCGGGAATTAACCATGCTGAATCAACGAGTGGTCGTTTTGAAAAGGATTTTCTGGTTATTGCGATTTCGACATTTAATCGCATCATGAGAAGGAGTCTACGATATCCAGATCCCAACGCGTACTTTAAAGTATCGAAACAGTAATGTTTGGGCGGTATGTTCTAGAACATACCGCCTTTCCTTATTTTCTCCTTAATACCTTTCGAAGATATCTGCCGGTATGAGAGTTAGGGTGCGCGGCGATTTGTTCGGGTGTTCCTTTTGCAACAACATTTCCTCCCCCGCTACCACCTTCAGGACCAATATCAAGAACATAATCAGCGCATTTTATAAAATCCATATTATGCTCAATTGTAACAACCGTATTGCCTTTATCAACAAGTTTCTGGAGAATTTCGATAAGCTTTTTTACGTCTTCATAGTGAAGCCCAATCGTTGGTTCATCAAGAAGATATATTGTTTTATAGAGATCGGGTCTGAATAATTCCGCTGCAATTTTAACACGTTGCGCTTCCCCACCCGAAAGTGTGGTAGCCGATTGTCCTAATTTTAGATACCCTAACCCAACATCAACAAGGGTTTTAAGGCGGTCATGAATCGCTGGGATATCTTCAAAAAAACTAAATGCTTCCTCCGCAGTCATTTCAAGTATTTCAAAAATACTTTTCTTTTTATATTTGACTTCAAGTGTTTCTTTTTCAAATCGTTTTCCACGACATACATCACAGGAAACATAGACAGTTGGCAAAAAATGCATTTCAACCGCAATTGTGCCGTTCCCTTCACACGCTTCACATCGCCCACCCTTCACATTAAACGAGAACCTACTGGGGCTCCATCCGCGAATTCTCGCCTCCTCGCTTTCCGCAAAAAGCTCTCGTATAAAAATAAACATTCCGGTATAGGTAGCGGGATTGGAACGAGGTGTTCTTCCAATCGCACCTTGGTCAATCAATACGGCACGGTTAATATATTCCATTCCCTGAAATGTTTTACAATTATAAATCTCATTGGTTCGATACCGCCTATCGTAACGTCCTTGTAGATTTTTATAAATAATTTCATACATAAGCGATGACTTTCCGGATCCAGATACTCCGGTTATAACAGTAAATTTTCCAAGGGGTATCGTTACATCCATGTTTTTGATATTGAAGATCGTTCCCCCAAGAATTTTAAGAGCTCCTCGGTCAGACTCACGGCGTATCTTGGGAATTTCAATTTTTTCATCTCCACGCAAATAGTCCAACGTCAACGAAGAGCATTTTTTATCAGTTAAAAGTTTTTCCAAATAACCCGCAACAACAATCTTTCCCCCGTGTACTCCGGCGCCAGGACCAATATCGACAAGATAGTCTGAAGAAAAAATAGTATCTTCATCATGTTCAACCACAATAATTGTATTGCCCAAATCGCGAAGATTTTGAAGTGTTTTAATGAGACGGTCGTTGTCGCGTTGATGAAGTCCAATGGTCGGCTCATCGAGAACATAGAGTGCTCCCACAAGACGAGACCCCAATTGTGATGCAAGTCTGATGCGTTGAGCTTCACCTCCTGAAAGCGTATTTGCACGGCGATTAAGTGTTAGATATTCTATTCCCACATCAAGCATAAAACGAAGACGGTGTTCAATTTCTTTGATAACCACGGAGGAAATATTACGATCGCGTTCTGATAGTTTTATATTTTTAAAAAATTCACTCACATCCTGAATTGAGAGCGCAACAAGTTCATGGATATTTTTCTTTCCCACAAGAATACCAAGCGCTTCAGGCTTTAGACGAGTTCCCTTGCAGACAGTACAAGGATCATCCCCAAAAAGATGTTTAGTACCCAAACCATGACATGCTTCACAGGCTCCGTAGGGAGAATTGAATGAAAATAAACGTGGCTCAACTTCCGGATATGAAAAGCCGTCCGTGGGACATGCAAATTTACTAGACAAAAGCGCCTCGTCGCCGGAATCAAAAACAATTCTTACCAATCCTTCAGACTCGATGAGCGCACGTTCAACCGCTTCAGCCAGACGCTCTTTTATGACCTTGAAGTCACTTTTAGCGCCCGATATTTCTATTTCATCGATCGATACATCAATATCATGTTTTTTATTTTTAGAAAGGATGATTTGTTCGCGCAAAATTTTCATTGTACCGTCGATGCGAACCTTAGAATATCCCTTGCTTAAAAGGTCGTAGAGGAGCTGGTAGTATTCCCCTTTTCTTCCTCGAACAATGGGTGCGAGGATTGTGAGAGAAGTTTTTCCTTTAGCCTTCCTCCTGTTTTGAGATATTTTCTCAAGAACAAAATTGAGTATCTCTTCATTTGATAGTTTTTGAATTTCTATTCCGCACACGAGACAATGAGGCTTTCCAATTCGCGCAAATAAGACGCGTAGATAATCATAAATCTCTGTGATGGTGGCAACCGTAGAACGAGGATTGGACGAGTGAGATTTTTGGTCGATTGATATCGCCGGAGAAAGCCCTGTAATTTCGTCTACGTCAGGCTTTTGCATCTGATGAAGAAATTGTCGAGCATACGCGGAAAGTGATTCTACATAGCGACGTTGTCCTTCTGCAAAAATAGTATCAAAAGCAAGCGAAGATTTCCCAGAACCCGAAAGGCCTGTAAATACAATCATTTTATTGCGCGGCATCTCAACCGTGATATTTTTGAGATTGTGAGTACGCGCCCCTTTCACAATGATTTTTTGTTCGTCTTTCATAAATGCACAACCACCCCTTTGGTCGTGCCATAGGGGAAGGTATACGCAACACTTTATAGGTAAATCAACTTGAGAGCAAGCTCTTTACATAGCCAATGATTAAGTAGAGAATACAAAAGGAATATATTAGCAAACATAGAGGAGGAATTCATGACTCGAGATAATCGTGCATCTAAAACCACAAACGTTATTGACTTTGAAGAAAGGTGTGATGATTTAAGGAGACACAAGCACAGAAAATTCTCAATCAAGAAACGACATGACTTAGAGGACATTACCCATTGGGGAGAAATACTGTATTCTCGTCTCGCTATATTGGTAAAGAAAAAAACTCCATACGATGTTCAAAATACAATAGACCGCGCAACAAAAGGTCTTGAAGAAGCAATTCGTAAGGAATGCGAGAGCCATCTGATGCCTGATGATGTTGCGGTTTATGGGAGCAAGTATATAGCACATGTAATCATCCAATTTTTGAAAAATCACAAAACATACGTTTCTCCTTATGATTTTCTCTCTGATACCATAGAAAAAAGAGAGTGGTGCATGATTCGCAAGAATGCTGAACTATGCTTTCTCATCTATACCATTTTTCCGAATGATGCAGAAGGGGGTTCCATTAAGCGCAACTATTACTGTAAACTTGGTGTAGGGCTTTATGAAATCCTCACAAGGAAAAGTCCTTCATTGGATGATTTATGTATGGCTGATTGTTTTGTTCTTCTGTCGTGCGTGACACGAAAAGCACTTACAAAATTGAATTACATGTAACATATTTTCAACTTCCGGAATTTAATTTCCGGAAGTTTTTTTATAATAGAAACTATCACAGAAGTTGCGAAACGACGTTGGGACGACACGTCACCATTTCTCGGACGTGCTATGCTTCAGGATAAAATTTTGAGATGTCGTAATCTAACCAATAGCTTCACACCACCTGCATGGGAGTTAAGTAATTAATTCCTGCATGGACTCTTTTGTAATTGTAGTATTGCAGATATTTTTTTAATTCGCAATTGATCTTCCTCACATTGTTTGGCAATCGATCC
>JAUSHB010000007.1 GCA_030648955.1 bacterium | reverse complement strand
GATGACATTGGGCCACGTTCCAACATCCCATCCCCAGCCGATTGTCTCACTGTATACGATGCTTCCTGCTTGGCTTGCTTGTGGAGGAAGGGGAGCGGTGACGGTAACATATGTCGTGCTAGATTTTGATGCATCTTGCACACTTGTTGCGGTTACAGTTGCAGTAGTTGTATACGCTGGAGCTGTAAAAAATCCGGATGAATTAATTGACCCGGTATTAGTGCTCCACGTAACGGCACTGTTGTAACTTCCTGTGCCGTTTACTATCGCATTGCATTGTGAAGCTTGATATATCTCAATGGAACTCGGCGAACAGTTAACACTCACTCCTGTGATTGTTGGAGCTGTCGGCGTCCATTTGGTAGAGGAGAGGAAAGAGGGGAACCAGATGTCATCGACATAAAACGTCATTGCTTGCGCGGCTTCAATAACGAATCCGCCTACGATGCGATTTGATGCGTTGATATCGGTGAGCGGTATTGCTACGTCATACCATTGTGCAGGAGAAAGATTTCCTCCGTTCACATACGCGGCAACATTCACATACTGCATTGGCGCGCCACCTGTATCATAGAGAGCAACATACAAATTTTGCCCCGCGAGACTTCCGCCGTTCACCGAAAAACGAAGCGTCTGACTTCCGTACGTTGCCGTATTGAATCCATTCGTTTTGAGATAGAGGCGAGCCCATGAGGCATAGGTAGTTACTTGTATGCCACTCGTTCCATATTGGTGTGTTGAAGACAGAGTGTTGGCTGATGTGTTTGCCCAAGGGTATAGATACCAACCGTACTCGAGCTTGTCGCTGTACGCGATGAGACTTGGCGAGACAGTGGTGAGATAGTCTTGTATTGACCACCCTTGCTGTCCCGTGCTCCATCTCATGTACCACCACGTGTATCCGTCTGCCACTGTCGAGCCGTTGTCTGTCGTTCCCGTACTGCCAGAAGGCATGGTGGCGATAAGAGTGCCCGAAGCGCTTGGTGTAGAACGAGTGTTTAGGTTTGCCGTTGCCTGCACTGCATCGTGCAGAACAATAGCAAAAGATGCGGATGAGAAGAGAGCGAAGATGCTCCCGATAATCCAGAGTCGAAGAGAGTACTGTGTGCGTTGCATGATGACCTCCTATAGGTCTGTATTGGTCTGTCAAAGAAACAATCAACTCCACAATTTTTTGTGGAGATCTGGAGTAAGGGTAGCACGGAGAAGATGGTGGGTAAATAGGGCTACATAGGGGGATATTTTGACGTGGGGATATTGTGCAAATGAATCCACAGTGCACGTGCTGGAGTTCAACTAGAATTTATAGTAAGGTAGGAGACTATGGCAAGCAAACATAACAAAATTATTTGGGGAGTAGGATGTATTATTTTTATATCTGCGTTTTTTGTGATTACTCGAAGCACCGTTGATGTTTTCCATCAACAGGCGTTCGCGCAAGAGACGGGAGCGTTTGTGCAAAATGCGGCAACCGTTCGTTGTGTGAATAATTTACCCGAAATAACTCTTACATGGAAGTCACAGACCGGTGCGCTCTATTACAGGATTCAGAGAAAAAACATTTCAAGCGTACCATGGAGCGGAATTCTTGATAGCCAAATTAGAGATACTCGTTATGTCGACGTACTATGGAGAAGCGACTACGGTGTCGGGACATTTTTCTACCGTATCGAGGCAGTACGATCCGATGTTAATGTTTATTCGAGCGAGGTCTCAATTGCAGTCCCGGAATGCAGACAATCTGGCACAACTCCAACACCAACTCCCGTAACGCCACCTCCAACAACTGTTGTTCCGGGCAAAATGCCACCATGGATGAAGTGGGGAGTGTATACAGGATGGCAAGCTACCTCGATCACAGAATTTGAAGCGCTTACCAACAAAAAACCTGACATGGAAATGGTTTTTGTGCATTGGGGCAATGAAACACAATTTCCTTTTTATTACGGAGCACGTATTCGCGACAAAGGAAGAACAATGGTCCTTTTTTGGGAAGCAAGTGATTACACACGGGACCCTTTCACACAGCCGGAATTTTCTTTTGACGCGGTTCTTACGGGGAAACTTGATTCTTATTTCACAAACTTTGCTGCGGGAGCAAAAACATATGGCGGTCCCATCATCATCATCCCGTATTCAGAGTTCAATGGAAAATGGATGCCGTGGGGAGGTGGTGTTGGAACAAATACTCCCGAAAAACTCATTGCCGCGTATCGCTACCTTCATAAATTTTTTAAAGACATCCCTAATGTAAAATTTGGGTGGTCGCCCAACAATGGTTCAGTACCCAACATTGCGACAAATCAAATGGAGCTTTATTATCCCGGTGATGATGTTGTTGACTATGTCGGGGTGGACGGATTTAATTTTGGCGGGGTAGAGGAGCAGACATTCGCACAAGCATTTAGCAACTCTCTCACACGTCTGAAGCAGTACAACAAGCCGGTCTATATTTTTTCTTTTGCTTCAGCGGGAGGCCCGGGAAAGGCTGCGTGGATCAAAGATGCGCTCACGGTACAACTCTATAAATATCCTGAAGTTGTCGGATGGCTCTGGTTCAATCAAAATAAAGAACGAGACTGGCGCGTATCGTCAGACCCAAACTCACTTATTGAATTTGTAAACGCCCTTCCTTCCGCAACGGGCACTCCCTCTCCTGTTCCCACCACATCAGCTATACCAACGGGACTCTTAGCCACTACGGTTTCAACTTCGCAAATCAATCTGTCGTGGAATAGTTCTACTGCTAACGTAGGAGTCACGGGCTACAACATTTATCGCAATGGCACACAAATCGCATCCGTGGTCACTACATCATACAATGACACAAATCTTTTATCGGGAACCTCATATAGTTACACGGTATCCGCGATTATTACCGGGGGGAGCTCGTCACCTCAATCATCTCCCGTTTCTGCTACCACGACTGCGGTAATCATCGTCCCTGATACCACTCGGCCAACAGTCTCACTTTCCACACCTGCAAGCGGCACCACGGTATCAAACACAGTCACTGTTTCTGCCACCGCCTCTGACAACGTGGGTGTCATCGGTGTTCAATTTAAGATTGACAATGTAAACCTCGGAATCGAAGACACTAGCACACCGTACTCCGTAAGTTGGAATACAACCTCTGTAGGAAATGGCTCCCACACACTCATCGCAGTAGCACGTGATAATGCTGGTAATACCACTACATCGGTAGGGTCTATTGTTACGGTATTGAACAGTATTGTGCTCCCGCTTGATACCACACCACCGACTCTCTCGGGAATAACCGCGTCAAACATTACTACTTCATCAGCGCTCATTTCTTGGACGACGAATGAATTGGCCGTATCACGTGTGATCTACGGGACTTCTTCCACGCTTCTTACGCAACAACTCAACAATTCTTCGCCCGTCACTTCTCATAGCATGTCGCTTATCAATCTTAAGCGTCGCACTACCTACTCATATCGCGTAAGCTCCGCAGATACTTCGGGGAATACTGCGACGTCATCTCTTGTTACATTCACCACCACCAAAGGAAAGCCTTCCACGGTGAATAATCTTCAGGCATCCAACGGATCAGTGGCTCTCTCTTGGGAAGCTCCAAAAAATGATTTTGTAGCTCGAATCGAAATCTACCGCTCCTTGCTAACATACCCTACTAATACCGACTCGTCCTCACTTCTTGTCACGCTCACTGATCCGTCTGCGACATACTATCGAGATGCATCCGTAACCGCAGGTGTCACTTATTATTACACCGTGTACACCGTGGACGATCTAGGGATTTATTCTGACCCGTCCAAAATTTCCTTCACCACACAAGCCCCACCCACTTCAGGTTCTTCGGGCTCATCAACTGGCGGTGTTGCAACCGGCAGTTTGGGATCGAGTGGCACCTCGGGAGGCACCACGTCATCGGCGGGTACGACCGGCGGTGGTGGAGGCGGTGGCGGTGGAAGCAGTGCCTCATCGGGTGGTGGAGGTGGAAGTGGTAATGGAGGAGTGGGTGATACTTTGGGAAGCACCACATCATCCGCGGGTACAGCCAATAGCGCGGGAACGGGAGGCAATGCATATCCCAGCGCTTCTTCTCAACCGGCGAACCAACAGACGAATCAACCAACCACACAACAAATTATTAGCCACTCGCGACTCACTGGTCCCTTTGGTATTGGACAACAAAGTGATGAAGTGAAAAAACTTCAGGAGATGCTCATCGCCGACGGCAGTTTAAGCGGAGAGGCAACCGGCTACTATGGACAGCTCACCACGCAGGCAGTAAAAAAGTTTCAGAAAAAATACAACCTTGTTACCACAGGAGCTCCCGATACCACTGGCTACGGTCTTGCCGGTCCCGGAACCCGTGCCAAGTTAAATGAACTCTATGCTTCGACAAGCTCAGCACAAGGTGCAGAAGGGGGAGGCAGTGGAGGAATATCCACTGACCGTGAAGTGCTCGTGGCTTCACTTCAGAAACAGGTACTTGAACTTATGAAAATATTGAAGGGACTTATTGAGAAGCTTGCGACACTTGGCGTAGCGCGGAGCCAATGAGCAACTTTTCAATAATTTATACCACCCCAAATTAAAGTCTTCCGTTAAGTCGTTAAAATTTCGAGCGAGACGAAGAAAAAATATCGAGGCATATCCGAGATATGTCGAGGATTTTTTGCAATTCTATCCAAACGTAAAGGTAAATGCTCGCAACCCTGGGTTCTCAATAATAATCTCGAGTATGTGTTCCTCTGAAGTTATGTTTGCAACGAGAGTGTAGAGCTGATCTCCTTGTATTACTACAAACCCATTTTCATCAACATCTTTACCCGGTGTTTCAACAACCTTTCCATCAACGAGAATTTTTGCTCGCACTTCTTTTTCAGCCGAGGCGACCATGTATATATATTGCGCTTTGTAGCCGAATATGATGCGCGCGTTGCTCTCCGTGTTTTCGGCGAATTCATCTTGGATATTCCATGTTCCCACAAGGTTGAGATGATTGAGGGACGAATTTTGGGGGCGAATAAATGTTTGTAAGCCCGTTTTTCCGGACAGTCCGTTTACGAGAAGCGAATTTCTCCCAGAGCCAAAATACACTTCAGGACTTCCCACATTGCCCGCTGTGGTACTGTCCACCTCATTTTTATTGAGAATCGTTTGGGGAATCACTTCAGCAATTCCAAGTTTCTGTGAACGCTCAAGAAGGGCTTTCTGAATTCTTTTTTCGGCCTCTCCATATCCGCCTTCTCCGATATGGTCGTACACAATATAGCCGTCAATATCAATGAGATATTTATGGGGCCAGAATCGGTTGTCATACGCATCCCATGTAGAATAGTCGTTATCAAGTACCACCGGGTATTTAATGTCCAATCTTTTTGTCGCTTCGGCGACATTTTTGTAAATTTTTTCAAACTCAAACTCCGGAGTATGGAGCCCGATAATAACAAGACCGTTATCCTCATATTTTTTATACCAGGCATTGAGGTAGGGTGTTGTACGTTGGCAATTAATACATGAATAGGTCCAGATATCGAGGAGCACGACTTTTTTCCCGATAAATTCTCCGATGGTGATCGGTTTTGCAGATCCGTCAGCGGCTTGCGGTGTGTTGATGAAACCATCAGGTGTCGTGATTTCTTTTGCGACCGGATATTTTCTATCCTTCTCCTCTTTATTTATTACATTGGCAGCTGTTTTTACTTCTACTTTTCCGCCAATTGAATCACGCGAAACTTTCTGAGAATTCAAATACGAAATACTCACAACAACGGTAGCCACAAGTATCACCACCACGATCGATTTTTGAATACTCATAGTATTTAGGTTATGCAAGAGATTCCTTTTTTACTGCAGTAGAAGCAAGGTAGGAAAGAAAGCCGGGAATGAGAGGCAAGATGCACGGACTTAAAAATGACCCCACACCGGCGAGGAAAGAAATACCAAAGTTAACAATTGTAAGCGAATTAATACCGCCGCCAATAGAGGTTACCAAATTTAAAGATAGAAGAATATTGGTAAGAAACTCCAGATTTGCGACGCGCGAGAGAGTTCCCGTAAAGACAAGGACGCCAAGGGCGATCAGCATAACGCCAAAAAAATATTGGAAATATTGAAGTTTTTTCCCCATGCGGTTGATAAGCGCTTGGGCTTGATTGGTAAAAAGTCCGACCAGAAGAAATGGAATTCCAATCCCGAGCGTATAAGCGAAGAGGAGTAAAAACGCACTTCCTGCCGCCGTTGTTGCAAGCGCCAAGATTGCGCCAAGTGCCGCGGAAACACACGGAGTCCAGCCTACGGCAAATGCTGCGCCAAAAGCGAATGATGTCAGATAATGGGAGCGAAATTGGTACTTGATCGAAATTTTATGATCGCGTTTCAAAAACGCCGGCGTGAATAACCCGAGTAAGAAAAACCCGAATAAAATAATAATGATGCCGCCGATTCTGCCTAGCCATTCTTGGACCGTGTAGGAAACATTTGAAAGTATGGTTTGCAAGAGCACTCCAACAAGCGAAAATACAAGCGAAAAGCCAAACACAAAGAAGACGCTTGAGAAGAAAATACTCCAGTCGCGTTTGGGTTTTTCTGCCATGTTAGTTTTGTTAGTTTGAGTGGCGTATTCCATATTATTGTGCCAGTGCTTTGTTTATTTCTGTGAGATATCGCGCTTTATTCCATCCATCCGGCGCTTTCAAAATTTGCTTGCCGTTCTTCACAAATACTTTCGTGTGCTGATAGGGGATACCATACTCTCGTGCCAAATTTTCTTCATCCTTGTCGGTGTCGCTATCTTTGTAGTTGATGCGAAAACCAACCACCTTGTCGGTTGTTAATTCATTGAAGGCGGGGAAGAGGGCATTTGCGGTTTCTTCTTTACATATCGGACACCAGTTGGCATAGAAATAAAGTACTACCAATTTATTTGTTTTAATTGCCGCGTCATAATCACCCTTGTTGAAATCGATGAGTGGAGATGACTTTCCTGCAAGAACTGCTCCCATATAATTTGTCATCATTTTTTCTTGTCCAGAGCCTGTCGAAGGATTCATCATCCCCTCGACTCCGCTTGGGGCACGTGCCCCAGTATCCTTCATCATCGCGTGGTCAGAGGAAATATCTGCACAGGCAGTATAAATTTTTGCTTCAGCCCCTGATTTGTGCACATTCACCGAGAAAGGAACTTCCTTCCAGAGATTACTATACGACATAGTGAGAATTGTCTCGGATTTTCCACTAACGACATTTTTCAAAGGATGCGAAACTGTTCCAATTGTTTTACATGTTCCCAGATGGATATGCGCGGGTTGCGAAACATATTTCGGCGCGCCGAGAAGCGCAAGCACTACTTTCGTGGTATCTTCTCCAGCTTCAGAAAAGGTAACGGTTCCTGTCTCTCCAGAATTATTCTGTGTGGCAAAGTTATATGTCAACGTACCCATCTCATCCATCATCCTATCGTCTATCACTACCTCACTCTTTTTTATAGTAACAACATCCCCAGAATTTTGTTTTTCTGCAACATTCTTTTGTGAGAAATAGAATGCTGCGCCCCCCAGTGCTACAAGAATTATCACGACGATGATGGGAGAAAATCCTCCCGCGAAAAGTTTTTTTGAACCATGTTGATTTTTTGTATTCATATGACTAACTATTAATTAATAAACTGATACATAATAAAAACTCATAATTTCATTCGTGCCCACATGAGACCTGCTATTTTTGCGGCGATCATTATTCCGAGCACGAGTACAAGCCAAAGGGCTTCATTGTGGCGAAGTGTTTGAATGATAATTCCTGCCACCAATGCTCCACCCCCTGCAAGGAATGCAACCCTATCTGCAATCATGCTATGGAGCGATTCGCGTTCGTCCGTGGGGTGTTCTTTCCATACAAACATGGCGAATATGCCGAATGCCACAATCAATCCACCCATGATTATCATCATCACGACATCCGGCATAAAAAGCATGAATGGATCAATAAAAAACAAAAGAAGGAATCCAAGCGCTAGTGCGACCATGATTTCTTGCAGAGATTCATTTCTCATACATGTTTTAGAATAAAAATATCTTCAACGGACTTTTTGAAAAATTTTGCTAATTTGAGCGCAAGTAATATAGAAGGGGAGTAATTACCACGCTCAATTGCAATTATCGTCTGACGTGTTACGCCAACTGCTCCCGCGAGTGCCTCCTGGGTGACACCCGATTTTTTTCTTAATTCCGTAATGTTGCTTACCAATAACTCTTTCATACATCTTCACATAATATCGAAGGACATGTGAATGTCAAGTTTACTTTACATAAGAGATGTGGATAAATGGCTTGAGCCACTGTCGAAAGAGTGTGGGGAGGAATCCGCGCGGGGCAAAGACTTTACAAAACAGATGGGATAAAAATCAGGAATATTTTGAAGCATGTAATACTCCCGCAAAAGCATTTCAAGAAAATATGCGTGAGGTATGGATGCGTGACGGAGTGGAAGTAACGATTGATACATGTCCTGGATTAAATCCATTTGTAGAGGTTGAGGGAGCAAATGAGAAAATAGTGCGAGGAATATCCAATGAATTAAATTTTGATTTCGAAAAAGCTGTTTTTGGCAGTATTGATCTAGTATACGAAAAGGAACTGAGTATCCCTGCCGAGACAATTGTTCGTTTGCCGGAAATTACTTTTGCAAATCCGCCAAAGAAAAATGTCGCGTGAGATTGTAAGCTGATACGCAATGATTGGCCTACTTCCTTTATAAGTAGTGAGGGAAAATCGTATCAAAAAATTTTTCTAATATATTGAGACATAATATTTGCCGCGCTGGATTTCCCTGTGTACATATCACGGAGGGTATGGTCGAGATTTTGGAGTTCAACCCATTTACGTTTAGCTGCGGACACCGCCCTTTCATAGATTAACTGTTGGGATTTTTTCGGGACAACGGTGTCGTTTACTCCGTGTAGAAAAATAAATACGCCGCGATAGTTATCAAGAGAATGAAGTAATTGTTCTGTGTGTGGCAAGGAAGATAGTAAAGGTTTTATTGTTGTGGGACTTTTACCACAACCACTTCCCGCCATAATTACCACTTGCATTTCAGAAAGTACTTCCGGAATACCAAGAAGGGTCGTGCCTCCGAATGACATACTCACGCACCCCCATCTGTAATCTTGTGAGAAAATATTTTTATTGCAGTACTCAAAGGCATTCTCAATCTCGACACACTCTTGTTTAAACGTTTTACCAACAAAAGCATCTCTTTCGTTCCTATCTTTCAATCGAGAAGTTCGCACAAAGATCAGGTGATAATTGTCACGCATCAGTTTTACGAGCTCATGATCCCAGGAAAAGTTCAGCACTTCTTCCCTCGGCACATGTTCACTATAAATACCTTTTAGCACCAAAATGATATTATTTGACGAACGAATGCTCGGGTAATGATATATTTTTACAATATCTGAAAAAAGACCCTTTATCTCATAAGTTTCCATGGATAAATAATACCCCCTTACTCGTAATGAGCAAAGGGGTATTGAATGTTAACGAAACTCGGGCAAAATACCTGTGTCAACAAGACTTACCTCATATCCCGCCTGTTTTATAAAGTTTTTGCCCGCGCGGGTTCTTCCCTAAACCCAGTAGATTCTCCCATACTGAGGAATTTACCGGTACGCGGGGTTGACAAAATATTTCAACGTGTTAGATTAAGTGATACGTATAGAACAACTGGGTTCTTACGTCATCTATAATAATTTTACTAACAAGGAGCTCTAGATTAGTGCTACTAATCTAGAGCTCCTTTGTTTATGTAATATGCGAGAACTCATAAAATTTATTTGCGTCGGGTTGCTGAATACGGCAGTAGATCTTGCTGTCCTTAATGTACTTTTTTTCGTCTTTATAGGCGGAGCTCAAGGGTGGTTGTATATCGTCTTTAAATCTGCCTCCTTTCTTGTAGCGGTGATAAACAGCTTTTTCTTTAATAAGTATTGGGTTTTTGCAAAGCGGGGCTCTCCGGAAATAAAAGAGTCGGCTCTATTCCTCAGCATTTCTACCGTGGGGCTTTTTATAAATGTCGGTATCTCTTCCGTCGCTTTCTTCATTCTCACACATATCTTGGATGTCTCTCCGGGTCTTGCGGCAAACATAGGAGCACTTTTTGGATCGGGTGCTATTTTCCTCTTAAATTTTATCGGGTACAAATTTATTGTTTTTAAAAAACAATATGAGTAATTTAGCACTTTCTATAATCATACCGGCATACAACGAAGCGGAACGTATTGGAGTAACGATTGAGAGCCTCAGGAGATATTTATGCAATAAAAATTTTCAATACGAAATAATTGTGGTTGACGACGGGTCAAACGATGGCACACCCGATATTGTCCGCACGTATCAAAGCAGTATACCAGGTCTTCGTGTTCTCGAAAATGAAAAGAACCGCGGGAAGGGGTATTCCGTTCGCCACGGGATGAGTGTAGCCTCCGGCGCGCATCGACTATTTATGGATGCGGACAATTCTGTTGATATCTTGCACCTCGATATGTTTCTTCCATGGATGAACAAAGGATTTGATATAACAATTGGCTCGATACGCACGCTCAATGCGGCAGTACATGAAAAGAACGGTTGGCACAGAAGAGTGCTTGGAGATCTTTCAAAATTTCTCATCCGTGCTGCGACACAACTTCAGGTTAAGGATACCCAACGGGGTTTCAAACTTTTTTCCGCACAAGCAGCGGAGACAATTTTTCCCCTCCAGACCATAGAGCGCTTCGGCTTTGATATCGAGCTTCTTGTCATTGCAAAAGAAAACAGACTTGCGGTGAAAGAGCTCCCGGTTGCTTGGGTGAACCCCGGCGGTTCAAAAGTGAGCCTCACCTCATATGTGCACACACTTTGGGAGCTTTTCACAATCATTCGAAATCGCGTTTTCGGAAAATATTCGGTGAAAATAAATAAATTTTTGAGATTTGACTCTTCTAAAACTTCTTACAAAATGATACTGATTTTTCTCGGTATTATTTCATTATTTCTTTTAATTTTAATAAAATCAAAAACTGTCGTTGAGTTTCAAAACGATCCAATGCTTTTTGTTTATTCAATTTTTGTTACAACATTTATTTTTTCAAGATTATTCAGTTCTTTATTCTACAATCACTCTTTATCAAAAGTGATTGATATTAAGAATAGTCAGAAAGAAGAGTATGAGCCACTTGTTAGCTTTGTGATTCCTTGTAAGAACGAAGCTGAAGCTATTTACAAAACGATAACTCAATGTTTTGAGTCAGATTACCCTAAAAACAAACTAGAAGTCATTGTAATAAACGACGGCAGTACAGACAATACAATGGAGGTTTTAAAGAAAATAAAAAGAAAATACAAAAATCTTATTATTGTTAATTGGAAAATAAATAAAGGCAAACGGTATGGAATGGCAGAAGGATTTAGAATATCAAAAGGTGAAATAATCATTCAACTTGATAGTGATAGTTATATCGAACCTAAAACTTTTAGAAATTTAATAAAGCCGTTTCAAAATTTGGAAATTGCCGCTGTTTGTGCCCACGCAGATCCAACAAATGCAAATAAAAATTTTATTACAAAAATGCAAGCAGCGTATTATTTTATGTCGTTCAGAATACTAAAGGCCGCGGAATCAGTTTTTATGTCGGTGTTTTGTTGTAGCGGATGTTCTTCTGCTTATAGAAAGAGTGTGGTCTTGCCGATTTTAGACGAATGGCTTAATGAGATGTTTCTAGGAAAGCCTGTTACTTGGGGTGATGACAGGGCTTTAACAAGTTGGATCTTAAAATTGGGTCATAAAGTTATCTATACAGACAAGGTTAAGGCTTTTACGATTGTTCCTGATAATGTAAGACAACTTTTTAAACAACAATTGCGATGGAAAAAGTCATGGATAATTAACGGTATTTTTACCTCCCGCTTTATTTATAAGCAGCATTTATTTATGGCCTTATTTTATTTTTTCCCTTTATTACTAATTTCTTTTTTAACTCCTTTTATGGTATTTAGAGCAATGATTTATTCACCTATTGCTAAAGGAACATTGCCAATTTACTACATTCTTGGTTCTATGATGGTAACCACGATTATCGTAATTTTTTATCGTTTATATGCTCCAAAAAATAAACACTGGCTCTATCTTTATGCATGGTCATTTTTAAATATTATAATTTTTTCTTACATTATTATTTATGCCGCTATCCGCATCCAAGATCGGGGGTGGGGAACAAGATAAATTTAAAAATATGGAAAATTATCTTAAAAATATAAAAATATTGTTTTCGGCAACTATTTTATTGCTGATAATGGGCATTATTATCGGCATTTCTGTGCTTAAAGACAGTAATTTATTTACTGCACAACATATATCGCAGGTAATTGACTATCTCCATTATAAATCGTCTTTTACTTATACTAATGATAAAAACTTAACAGCCTCAGTAATATCAATTTTTGCTAACACTAGTCCAAGTATTAAAGGTAATGATGTTGCAAAATCTATTCCTGTTTTGTTGTACCACGGCATTATTAACGAACCTGACGGATCGAATATTTTACTGAAAAATTTTAAGGAACAAATGTTTGCGCTGAAAAAAGCTGGATGGCAAACAGTAAGTATTGAAGATTTTTATAAATTTATGAAAGGAGAAAAAGAGCTTCCTGATAAATCCTTTCTCTTAACGTTTGATGATGGCAGAAAAGATAGCTATTATACAACGGATCCACTTCTAAGAAGTTTGAGTTATACGGCAGTAATGTTTATTGATACCGAACATTCCATAACGTTAGGCGGAAATAAGTATTATTTATCTCCACAAGAGCTTAGGGTGATGCTGAAAAGTAAACGATGGGAAATACAGTCACATGGCAGAATGGCTCATTCTCTTTATCCTATAAGTAGCGAAGGAGCCATGGGAACCTTTCTCGGTAATAAATTATGGCTTCATGATAAGGAAAGTATTGAAACAGATGAAGAATTTAGACTGCGAATAGAAGCAGATATTGCAGGTTCAAAAGATGATATCCATCAAGCATTTGGAGTAGATGTAAATGGATTTGCCTATCCTTTTGGTGATTTTGGCCATATTTCAAAAAATTATCCTGAAGCAGAAAATGTTGTTTTGGATACGGTAAAATCAGTTTACCCGATGTCTTTTTATCAAGTTTGGCCGCGGAAAGGTTTTAGTTTTAATTATCCGGAAGGAGAGCAATTTTTGGTTAAAAGAATTGGGGTTAGGCCATATTGGAGCTCTGATAATTTGTTAAAAGTACTAGACACTGCAAAAGAGAAAAACCTTCCCTATATTGATAATTTTAGTAATTATAATGGGTGGTTAATAAATGATGGAAAACTATCAATAGAGAACACCTCGATGATTCTAGGTTCTAATTCTTCAACGGGAAGTTCGGTTTTCCTTGACGGCTCTTACTTGTGGAAAAATTATATTTTTAAAAGTAACATTAGATTATTGAAAGGAAAATCTTTTTCATTACTTTCTCGATACAAAGACAGCGACAACCACGTTTCTTGCCAGTTTACGCCCGAGTATATAAGAATAGAATATGCGAAAGAAGGAAATAAAACATTAGTACAGGAGAAAAAAGGAAAATTTGTATTTATTGGAAGAAATCGTGAAGTAGGAATGGGAGTGAATGATAATGTAGTCGATTGTTATATAGATGGCGAAGTGGCATTAAAGAGTGATGGTGTAATTAAAATACCTAATCATGGAGGAGTCGGTTTTGAAACATGGGATCCAGAGGTTAATAACAGCGATATAGTTATCAAAGAAATTTCTGTTGAAGAAATAAAATGAAAAAGATTTTAGTAAAATTATCGCATTTCTTGATTCCGTGCCTTATCTTAGGTAGTACACTTTTTATCCTAGGATCTCTTGTCAGTTCGCAGCCATTTGGCCATGATGAATCTGTATATTTGACAGAAGCACGCTCGTGGATAGATGGTTCGCCTGCCGATGAATTTAAGATTTATAGACCAATTGGGATGGCCGGTTTCGGTTGGATTTTCCTCAATTTTGGTGATTCTGAAGTCTTCGTGCGCTTCTTTGGTGTGATTTTCGGCGCAGTAGCTCTTCTTTTTGTCCATCTGCTTTTTAAGCGGATGTTCAATATTTTTGTTGCCCTCGGCATTACTATTACTGTCGGAACATCAACCTTATTTTTACAGGAAGCCCCGTTATTTCAAAATGATGTCCCTTCCTCGGGTCTTTTAATCGGGATTCTTTGGTTGCTCTATATTTATTATGAGAGTGCGGGTAAAAGTAAAGTAATATATTTTGTTGGACCATTAGCTGCACTCGCTTTTTATCTTCGTTACGGTGTAGTGAGCGCACTCGGAATAATCGGGGTCTTAACACTCCTTGTGTTGGTACCTAAATTTATAAAAAAAGAGGGTGTGGATTACTCCAAGTTGGGAACTTCGCTCATTATTTCCATTCTTTTATTTGTTCCACATTTTATACAATCTCTTGTTGTAGAAGGGAAATTGTTGGGCATCTTGAGTCGCAGCGGTGAAGCCGCGGGTCGTCAATATCTTGGCGAAGGATTATTAGACTATATAAGGTTGCTGCCAAATGAACTTGGAGGTTGGGCACTTGGCATTACTGCGATTATTGGTACTATCGTGACCGTCGTTATTATTTTTAGAAAAAATTTACGAGAAAATTATGCAGGTTTACTGTGGATTGGGAGTATCGGACTACTTAATTTCATAGTAACGGGATTGTTGGTACACGCTGAAGCCAGATACGTTTTCTTTCCTATGGTTCTTCTCTCGGGAACAGGTATCGCAAGTCTTTATTATTTGATGCGAAATTGGCCAAAAGCATTTATTAATTCATTGATAGCAATTTTTTTGTTAGGTGTAATGTTTTATGGAGTAAATAGTTATCAGGAAATTAATTCATTTTTTAGAACAAAAGAAATGGATCTATATTCTGTTGCATATGTTAAGGCATCGGAAGCAATTCGTTATGATAGCACAGATAATAACGGCTGTGCAATATGGGCAATTCCAACTAATCGCCCAAGAGTTTCGTGGTACTCCAAATGTAATACACTAAAAATTAACAATGCAGCTACCTTTAAAAAAGATTTTCGTATTCATTTAAGAAAAGATCATTACAGCATAGTTCGCGCTACACTAAAGGAGCCACAGATTAATCAGGATGTGGCTGTGGAATTTGATATTATTTTAACAGAAATATTTCGCACAGAAAATTTATCTAAATTATATGGCGGCGATTTAATTGTATATCGTGTAACAAGAAAGAATTCCGATGAAGAGGATTACCTCAATCTTTTGGAAAAATGATTGTTAGAAATAAAATGAAAAACTTTTCTTTTGGGTATGGTAGGATTGAGTAGCATAGGAAACAATATCAAAACTGAATGAATTATATACTCTTAAATAAAATGAAAAAATTAACAAGAAATCAAAAAATAACAATAGTCGGAATTATAATAACAGCAATTATCGGACTTCTTTCATTTGTATTTAAAGAGCAAGGAGGTAACGGGAACTCCGTCTATAATGTTTCTTCTCAAGATCAAGGAGGGGGAGTAACGGCAGGGGTTGTAAATATCGGAGAGATTCCACTCCAACCCAGACGAATATCAGATGAATTAAAAAAAAGCTTACAAGAAACTAAAAAAATCAATAAGCTAAAATGTATTTATGTAGAGAACAGGCAAAGTAAAGAATCTCTGCAATTTGCTTCAGAAATAAATAACTTTCTCAAGGGCGAAGGAATAGAAAGCATCTTTTATTCTGGGACAATGTTTATGTTGAACACTGATATTAATCCTTCCAAGGAAGGTGTTATTATTCAAGACGAATCTCATGCCGACAAATCTAATGATTGCGTATATATTTTTATATTAGCTCAATTGGATCGTTAGACAAGAAATAAAACTCAATAAAATGAAAAAGTATTTTTTAGGATTTTTAGTCACGGTATTCTTTGTCGGCGGGATTCTTGCATGGCAGAGTCTATATTTTAATAGAATTGCCGCACATATTATATTGTTGTCGGATAAACAGGCGGCTTCAGTCGCGGCGATAGTAAATTCACCATTTTATTACACTTTCAAAGTTGACGGTGTTCTTGATGAGGCGGGGAAAATGGATGATAGCTCGAGTCCTTATTGGTGGTTAAATTCCGGGGGTCAGTTTTATCTCAAAGATGGCATCGGCAAGACTGTTCAGAGAGAACTTGCAAAATTTAATAAGTGGCGTTTGACTTATGCTGCTTCAAATCCGATTGACACAGACAATGGTTATCATCCGCAAAATATTTTTCGGTTAGTTACCAGAAGCAAATGGAGGAATTTCAGCCAAGAAGCATCTTTCCAAAATGTGAAATTAAACATGAGTACTAGCACGAACAGAAATGCTTCAAACGGCATTCTCCTCGTTAATCGTTATCAAGATGGCAATAATTTGTATTATACGGGTATACGGGTTGATGGGGCGGCTGTTATTAAAAAGAAAATAAAGGGGGTATATTACACTATGGCGTATAAGCCGTTTTATAAAGCTGATACGTTATACAATCGCGACACTAATCCGAATCTTATCCCTACCCTTAAATGGATTGGTTTAAAAAGCGAAGTTAAAACAAATTCCGACAATACAGTTAGCATTAAGCTTTTCATTGATAAAGACAAAACAGGGAATTGGGTATTAGTCGCAGAAGCCAAAGATGACGGCAAAAATTACGGCGGGGTGCCGATCTTAAACGAAGGCTATGCTGGCATCCGCACCGATTTCATGGATGTTCTGTTTGATGATTATAGAATTGTGAAAATATAGCGGGCAAAATTTGGAAGCAAGGCTTCCAAGTTCTGTTTGTGTAATGGAAGGTGGGGTGATTTTCTACCCAAACGTAAACGTGGCCGCGCGGAGACCATGGCATGGTGGATGACTAAGTCTCGCTATGGTATACTGGTGGGCATGAGAAACATCATCCAATTTCAAATCTCCGAGAGCGATGGGGGCTATGTTGCAGAGGGCGTGGGCGTACCTATCGTGACACAGGGAGATACGCTTGACGAGCTTACTGCGAATATTCGCGAAGCAGTTGGATTGTATATAAAAGATGAAAATCTCGCCGAACTGGGCTTTGCTACCACCCCGTCAGTATTAGTAAATTTTGAACTTCCTACGCTTGCGCATGTCTAAACCAAGGCGGCTTTCAGGATTGGAAATTATAAAAATATTTGCGCTTTTTAGTTTTACAATCGAGAGCCAGAGGGGAAGTCATGTGAAGCTTGCGCGTTTTGAAAACAACAGAAAACAAGTCCTGCTCATTTCGAATCATAAAGAATTGAAAACAGGTGCCGTTGTAGGCATATTCAAACAAGCCATGCGGTATATTCCAGAATCAGAACTTCGAAGACATTTTTATTCTGACTGAATCTTTGTCCTGTGTTTCAACGCAAAAACCTTGACAATAAGTTGATTTCGTGTAGAATACACATTAACAGTAGTCATTTACATGTAAATACGGCGCCAATAGTAAGCAGATTCATTTTTTGAACTAATCTCTCGCAACCGGCGAACATTAAAAGGAAACCACAAATATGGGTTTCCTTTTAATGTTGTGCAATCAAAGAAGGAGCGGTATACCAATATGGCGCTTTGATTGCATCGCGTGTTTCTTAAACGACTCAGTGTGCCTAAGACGTTCTTCATATACGCATGATTGAATTTATAAAATTTTTTATTATTGGGATACTCAATACAGTAATTGACTTCACTGCACTTAACCTGCTCATTCTTTTTTTTGGTATCGGCACTAACGGAGAATTTTATATTTTGTTAAAATCCGCTTCTTTTTTAATTGCGGTAGCAAATAGTTATTTTTTCAATAAATATTGGGTTTTTCGAAACGGAGGAGATCCACACGTGAAAGAGTCATTCTTCTTTTTTACCGTCAGTTTCATTGGATTTTTACTCAATGTTTCCATTTCGTATTTCGCATTTCTTTCTATCAATGCCGTATACGCAGTATCTCCTCATCTTGCTGCGAATATCGGCGCAATTGCCGGTACGGGCGCCGTTGTCCTCTGGAATTTTATCGGGTATAAATTTTTTGTATTCTCTAAAAAACATGAATAAAATATTTATATCGGTCATTATCCCCGCATATAACGAATCTAAGCGAATCCACGAAACGCTGGGGAGCATTGAACAGTATTTCAAGGGCAAAACATTTCTCCATGAGGTTATTGTCGTGGATGATGGTTCTTCAGATGGAACGCCGGATTTAGTTTTAGAATACCAAAATAGGATTTCCCGCTTACGTGTTTTAGTGAACGAAAAAAATCGTGGGAAGGGATTTTCTGTTAATCGGGGCATGCGTGCCGCGCATGGAGAATATCGGCTTTTTATGGATGCTGATAATTCCGTTGATATTTCACATCTCGATATATTTATGGGGTTAATGGGTCGAGGGTACGATGTTGTTATTGGCTCCATTGCTCTTGACGACGCTTCAGTGACAGAAAACAGTGGGTGGCATCGAAGAATACTGGGTTGCATTTCTCACGTGTTGGTTCGACTCCTCGCCGTCTCTGGCATAAAGGATACACAGCGAGGTTTCAAGCTTTTTACTTGTGCCGCGGCAAATAAAATTTTTCCGAAACAAACTATTGAGCGATTTGGCTTTGATATCGAGATTTTGGTCATAGCACGAAAACACAAGCTTAAAATCAAGGAAGCGCCTGTCGCGTGGATTAATCCGATCGGCTCCAAGGTTACTCTCGGATCCTATTTTCAGACGTTTCGCGAGCTTTTGGTAATCGTTCGTAATAGAATTTTCAATAAATATTCCACAGAAACACCGTAAATCTTGGCATGAAAAATATTTTACAAAAAATTTGGCAATACATACTCGGTCCCGAACATGATACACACATGATGTCTCTACCTGCCGACAAGAAACACTATGAGGGGTTTATATATAAGGGAAAAGAATTTATCCACCACAGTGAATTGCATCACTTTGAAACGGCCTTTTTTAATTTAATCAGACGACAAAAAATATTTCTCATAAGCTTTGTTATTTTTATTGTACTTGTTTTCGTCATTGATTGGCATCAAAGTCTTGTTGTGCTGTTTTCGATTCTCACGGCAATTTATTTTTTTGATTTTCTTTTTAGCGCATTTATTACGTATCGAACATTTCACACGCACCCTGAAATAAAAGTAAGCGAGGAAGAGCTCCATGCTTTTGATAAAAATACATGGCCGACCTATACGATATTTTGTCCATTATACAAAGAATGGCAGGTTGTTCCGCAATTTACCGAGGCGATGCTAAAGCTTGATTATCCTACGGACAAACTTCAAATCTTATTTCTCCTTGAGGAAGATGATGCAGAAACGATAAAAAAGATTAAAGACGCAAATTTACCGAGTCATTTTGAAATTATTGTGGTACCACACTCAAAGCCAAAAACGAAACCAAAGGCGATGAACTACGGTCTTCGGCATGCACGCGGTGAATACATTGTAATTTACGATGCGGAAGATGTGCCAGAACCTGATCAGCTCAAAAAAGCGATTATTACATTTCAAAAGAGCGCTGAGGAAGTTGTGTGTGTGCAGGCGAAACTCAATTTTTATAATCCAAATCAAAATATTTTAACGCGCGTGTTTACTGCCGAGTATTCACTGTGGTTTGATCTTGTATTGCCGGGGCTCCAGTCGATTTCTGCTCCGATCCCGCTTGGCGGCACGTCCAATCATTTTCGTGCCGATAAACTTCGTTCGCTTTCAGGGTGGGATGCATTTAATGTAACTGAAGATTGCGATCTTGGCATGAGACTTTCACGAAGGGGATACAGAACCGCAATCGTTGATTCAACAACATACGAGGAAGCAAATTCAGATATGCTCAACTGGTATAAACAGCGAAGCAGGTGGATTAAGGGATACATACAAACGTATTTTGTTCACATGCGTCATCCAATTAAATTAATCCGAGAGGGAAGAGGGAGGGACTTATTTCTATTTCAATTTATTGTTGGCACTAAAATCATGTCGCTCTTTGTTAATCCGGTGATGTGGGTGACTACGGCAATTTATTTTATATTTCGCACAGAGACGGGTCCCTTCATCGAGTCTCTTTTTCCAGGGCCCATACTCTATATTGGCGTGTTCTCTTTTATTTTCGGCAATTTTCTTTCACTCTACTACTACATGGCTGGATGCGCCAAGCGAGGGTACAACGACATTATTAAATATGTTTTTTTAATTCCATTCTATTGGCTTGGTATGAGCTTGGCAGCGTGGAAAGCCGTATACGAGATATTTGTAAAGCCTCACTATTGGCATAAAACGCAACACGGATTACATTTGAGCGGAACTCTGGTAAAAGATGTTGTCGTACAAAAGGCGTCTAGCAATACTTTCGGGTTTCTTCAGTCGGGTGCTGGTACGCTCGTATTTTCTTCGATAGTGGCGAATAGTATAAATTTCATTTTTAATGCATATCTTGGAAGAGAATTAACACTTGAACAATTTGGGATTGTGACAATAATAAGCACGTTTGTATACATATTAAGTTTGTTCACAAGCGCACTTTCAACGACGGTTACCCATGTTGTTTCTTTCCTTGAGGGGAAACACATCGGAGCAAGTAATCGATTTTTTCGAAGAACATGGGTTCCCGTTTTTATAACGGCAGCGGTTTCAAGTTTTGTGTGGCTCTTATTTGTCCCGAAGATTGCGCAATTTTTTCAAGTGGAGAGTTTTATTATAATTATCTCGTTTGCTCCAGCCATAATTCTTGGCGCGCTCGATTTATTCAATAAGGGGTATTTACAAGGAACGTTTAATTTTAAAACAACGGCCGCTGTGGTTCTTTTTGAGGTTGTATCAAAACTTGCGATGGTGATTGCACTGGTACAATTTGGATTTCAAGATTTTGCATCTTTTGCGATTCCTGCGTCTATTGCACTTGCCTCGGTTAGTTCAACGATTGGCGCACTCTTGGTGTATCGCAGATTACGCAAAACACCCAGGGTGGCACTTGAAAAGGGAAAGTTTCCAGGGAGCTTTTATTGTGCTTCATTTGCAAGCGGTATTTCGATTGCAGCATTTTTAAGTATTGATGTGATTTTAGCAAAGCATTACTTGAGTCCGGATGATGCCGGCAGGTACGCAATGCTTTCCTTGGTGGGGAAGATGATCTACTTTTTCGGTTCGCTTCTCAATATGTTTATTGTAACCGTGGTAAGCCGTGCCGTGGGCAAGGGGACAAGTCCGCGCAAGGAATTTGGAAAGATTTTTGCAGGCACCGCATTTCTTACGATATCAGGAGGATTAGGATTGAGTTTACTCGGTTCATTCTTGGTCCCGCTCCTGCTCGGCGAAAAAGCTCGTTCGATCGTTCCTTTTGTATCACTGTATGCAACAGCCATGACACTTTTTACCTTGTCAACGACAATCGTTCTCTATCAACTTGCACGCAAAAACTATATGTATCCGGCCATATCCCTGCTCATGTCCGTTTTGATGTTCTTAAATATCGTCAGTTCGCATACATCGATCAATGAGTTCGTGCATATTATTTTTATCATTAATATCATTTATTTTTTTACCGTTGCTTTAGTTTATTTTTCCGAAGACGCATTTATATATGTATATCGAAATCTGCGGGATATCGTTTCCGTTTTCAAAAAATTACCAAAAGATCGAAAACCACTTCCAGGACAAGCAAGGATTCTTATATTCAACTGGCGCGATATCGAGAATTCCCATGCCGGTGGCGCTGAAACATATATTCACGCATTGGCAAAACGTTGGGTGAATGGAGGTCACTCGGTAACTCTTTTTTCTGGTAATGACGGTAAGCAAACACCCAACGGCTCTGTTGATGGCGTACGGCTCATTCGACGCGGAGGATTTTACGGTGTATATGTTGCCGCATTTGTATATTATTTCTTTAAATTCCGAGGAAAATTTGATGTAATCGTAGATTGTGAAAATGGTGTACCATTTTTTACCCCCCTGTATGTGAAAGAACCAGTCTATTGTCTCATTCATCATATCCACCAAGAAGTATTCCGAAAGGCGCTCGTTTTGCCCCTCGCAATACTTGCGGGATTTCTGGAAAAAAGATTCATGCCACTTGTGTATCGGCATAGCAATTTTATTACGGTGTCAGAGTCGTCAAAGCATGATATGGAAGCACTTAAGATCACCGACAAAGAAATACACGTTGTGCATCCCGGGGTAGATCTCGAATTTCTTTCACCTGGTGTAAAATCATTAGTGCCGATAGTTTCTTATGTTGGTCGATTGAAGGACTATAAGTCTGTCGACTTACTCCTTAGGGCATTTGTGGATGTTCTCGAATCGATACCGGAAGCACAACTTGTGATAGGCGGGGATGGTGACGAAGGAGATAGTTTAAAGCGTCTTGCGGGAGAACTTGGCATCGTGTCCAAGGTATCATTTCTTGGAAAAGTAACCGAAGAGAATAAGCGCGATATTATGCGAGCATCGTGGGTGTTCGTCAATCCGTCGATGATGGAGGGGTGGGGGATAACAACCATCGAAGCAAATGCTTGTGGGACACCTGTCATCGCATCGGATGTGCCAGGGTTGCGTGATTCTGTACGGGACGGTGAGACTGGTATTTTGGTACCTTATGGGAAAATAGATGTATTGGCAAAAACTATTAAGCAGTTACTTCTCGACGAATTAAAGAGGGAAACCCTTTCTACTCAAGGAGTTGTATGGGCTGCAAATTTTGAATGGCAAAAAAGTAGTGATGCATTTGTTGATATTATTTTAAAACCTAAATTTTTACCGGTTAATTATAAAACTTCTTTAGTAGATTCCGTATGATGTTTCGAATATATATATTGATCCGTCGAATAATTTACGTCACCCTTGGGACAATCGGTGGGGTGTTGCGCGTGCCCCCAAAGGGTGTTGTGGTTTTTTGTTATCACAGTATCGCCGAAGATGTATGGCGATTTAGCGAGAATTTCGATGAACTTAAAAAGCAGATTGAATTTTTACGACTACATCGCAAGGCAATATCGATAGATGACCTCTTCCTGCACGTAAGCGGGAAACATGTTATTAAAGAACCATCCTTCCTTATTGCATTTGATGATGGGTATAAAGATATTTTACGGACGAAGGAATATTTTAAAGAGAGAGGAATAAAACCAGTTTCTTTAGTGTTGGGAGATTCCCCGCATGCAAATCAGAATGAACTTGGCGGTGATCGACCATTTCTTTCGTTAAGCGAGATTCAGGAACTTAAAAAAAGTGGATGGGATATTGGGTGTCATAGCATGACCCATCAAGATTTTTCATCGTTATCAAAAGAGGAGCGAGATTTGGAAATTATTGAATCAAAATTAAAACTCGAGTCGATATTGGGTTTCCCCATAAAATATTTTGCATATCCCAAGGGTGTTTATTCTGATGAGATTCTTCAATCCGTTAAGCAAGCTGGATATAATCTAGCATTCTCGATGGATGAAGGTTTTGTAAATACGGGAGATGATCCAATGAAGGTTTTTCGTATCGGTGTCGATAGGACACATTCATTTATCGAGTTTAAATACTTAACATCACCACTCGTCATTTCATTTCGCCAGCGGGTAAAATATTTGGGCGCGCTATTGAAGAGATAAATAATTTATGAATCAAAACATTATTATAAACACAATGCGTTCAATACGAGCGTTCGTCACAAAAAACCTTTTCCCCAAAAAGGGGTATTTTCTCTTCCCCGCAAAATCTCTTCGACCAATAAGCGCGAAGTTTGGTTTCGATCGCGGAACGCCAGTAGATCGTTCATATATTGAGCAGTTTATTCGTCTGCATGCCGCGCACATAAAGGGCGTGTGTCTTGAGATACATGACAATTATTACACAAAGAAATTCGGCGGTTCTCATGTTACAAAAAGCGATGTTCTTGACATCAATGCCGACAATACTCAAGCAAATATTTATGGCGACTTGAGAGACATCCCCGACATTTTAAACGACACTTATGATTGTGTGATACTTACTCACACGCTTGGTGTTATTGATAACCATGAGGGAGCGGTTCAAGAATTACTTCGAATATTGAAACCAGGTGGAGTTATTCTTGTGACGGTGTCTGCAATGGGGGTAGCACAGGACCCCGCGCATTGTTTCTGGAGATATACGCCGGCAGGACTCAAATATTTGTTTAAAAAATATCTACCCGATGGTAATATTGAAACCACCTCATATGGAAATGTTCTCTCCGGTCAGGCGTTTTGGGTTGGGCTTGCGGCAGAGGAACTTTCTGCTGAAGAATTATCGTACAACGATCCAAGATACGCAATCGTGTCGGCGGGAGTAATACAGAAAAAATAATTATACACCATAAATATGAACGCACATCCAAGAAAAAAAGTTGCTGTGATTACCAAGTATTTTCACCCTGTCGTAGCGGGCATAGAAAATAATATCATGCAAACATACACAACACTTCAAAAGGACTTTGGATGGGATGTGACGATTCACACATCCAAAGATACCTATGTAAAAAAAGATTGTTTGTCCCCCGAGGAGACAATAAACACCCTCACCGTGAAGCGTTACCAAACTGGTATGTTCGGGTTTAATCCCGAGATAGATTGGAAAAATATCGATGTTATCGCTCTCCATAATTTTGATATTTTTTTCGTTCGCTATCTCGTTAAGGCTCTGTACCTCAAACTCATGGGTAAAAAAACGTTTGCTCTAATAGTAACTCCGCACGGAGGATTTAGTCCAGAATGGTCAATGTTTCCTCCGTTCAGTCGCTTTATCAAAAAAATTTATACTTATACGTTGGGCGCATGGCTTATCAATGCCACGGTCGATGGCGTGCGTGCAGTTTCGGGATGGGAACGTTCAGAAGAAATAAAATTTATTAAAAACGACAAGGTTCATCTTATTGATAATGGTTTGGAAGATGAGGCATATACAGATATTGAAAAATTGGCTAGTGGAAAAATTAAGAAAGACGTGCAAGCGTATGGACGATATGTCATTCAAATTGCCAGAGTGTATCCGATTAAAAATTTTGAGACTGCGATTAAAAGCCTCGCTTATGTACCCGAAGATATAAAATTTGTTATCGTAGGACAATTGCAGGACGAAGAGTATCAACATTCACTCGCGTTGCTTATAAAACGACTTCATCTTGAAAATCGTGTTATATTTGCAGGAGTTGTTCGCGGCGTAGATAAGTATTATCTCATGCGTCATGCTATTGCGATGGTGCATATGGCGCTATGGGAGAGTGGGTGCAATGTTGTGCGTGAAGGAATGAGCCAAGGGCTACCATGTATTGTATCCAATGTATATGGCTTGCCGGGTTTGGTAAAAGACGAGATTAATGGATTTTGTCTTTCTGTCCACAATGAAAAAAATGTTGCCGAACGTATAACATGGATTTTGGATAAGAAAAATAGTTCCACGGTGCAAAAGATACGAGCGGCGAACATTCTGTTCGGAAAAGGGCAGTCTTGGAAAGATGTGGCGAAAAAAATGAATGATTTTTATTTAGAAAATCTTAAAACCATATGAAACCCACACTCTCAATAGGAATAGCGGCATACAACGAAGCAGAAAACATCGGCCCACTCCTTTCTGCGCTTCTTGAGCAGAATATTAAATCTGCCCACTTAGTCGATATTATTGTGGTTTCAGATGCAAGCACTGATGGGACTGACGCAATCGTTTTGTCTTTCTCTGCATCTCATGTGGAACTTAGGCGATTACCCGAAAGACGAGGTTCGTGCAATGCACAGAATATTATTACGGGTTCTGTAAAAAGCGATATTCTTGTAATGCTGGATGCGGATATTTTGCCAGAAAACGAATTCTTTATAGAAAAACTCATACAGCCGATCATAGAAGATTCTTCGGTTGGTTTAACGAGTGCGACATTATTGCCAGCTACACCAAGAACGTTTGTTGAAAAAATATTGAGCAGAAATCATGAGTGGAAAAAGGGGGTATTCTCACAAATAAATCAAGGTAATAATCTTTATACCTGTTTTGGTCCGGCACGAGCTTTTTCTCGCAAGCTTTATGCAATGTTTCAGTGTCCCAATGATTGTCCCTATGACGCGATCTCGTATATGTACTGCGCAACAAATCATTTAAGGTTTGTTTCAGTGGATTACCCACGAGCGGTATTTCGTTGTCCTTCAAATCTTTCCGACCATATTAAGCAAAGCTCAAGATTTCTTGCGGGGAAAGATGCTGTTGTTAAACTTTTTGGACAGGATGCGGAACACGCATATGTTATTCCGCGCTCGCTTTTTATCAAATCTATGGTGAAAGAATTTTTATTTCACCCGATTCTTTTTGGTGCCTTTGTGGTTATGTCAATGATTGTCCGTACACACCAAAAAGATTCTTTTGTTTCAACTTGGGATATGGCAACGAGTTCAAAAAAAATATAACATGAACAATAAAACCAAAAAACCCACACTTGCCATAGGGATTCCTGCTTATAACGAAGAGCACACCATCCTTCCTCTTCTCAAATCGTTACTTAGTCAACACGACAAGGTATTTCTGTTGAAAGAAATTATAGTCGCCTCTGATGGTTCTACAGATCATACGGTTTCAAGAGCATCATCTACGGGAGATGCTCGCGTGACGGTTCTTCATGATAGAGATAGACTTGGAAAACCTGCCAGAATCAATCAAATATTCAATCATATAAACACAGATATTGTCGTACTGTTTGATGCAGATATTGATGTCCATTCTCAAAATCTCTTGGAAGAGCTCCTTACGCCAATGATACATAATATTACCACTCAAGCTGTGTTTGGATCTGCCGATATTTTGCCACCGAAAAATTTAATCCAAAAAATAGTTACGGTGGGTTGGGATATGTGGGAAGATCTAAAAAAGAATACGCCCAACGCAGAACTTTATAATTGCCAAGGAACGATCCGTGCGTTTCGAAGAGAATTATATAAAACAATGAGATTCCCCAACGCAAGCGCGGACGATGCGTTTCCGTTTCTCTACTGTAAAAAGCATAATCACCGTATAGCATTTGCGCCCAATGCGACCGTTTTTTATTCACAACCTTCTTCGTATATTGACTATGTAAAACAAATGATCAGATTTCATGGATCAGAACGGATCCAACAGCAAAATTTTGACAAGGGATTTGTTAGTCAATTTTACGTTATTAAAACTCACCATAGGTTAAAAACACTTTTACGATTTTGGGTAAAGAACCCAATCGAAGTGCTTGCGTATGTTTTATTTTTGGTAATACCAAAGACCGTATCACTTTTTCACGTCAGAGAAGCGATGACTCCACTGTGGAACATTGCTGTTTCCACCAAGAAACATTGACGCATTCTGCTATAACAGACCACATGAAAAAAGACATTGCTATTATTGTTTCTATTGTCATATTGGGCGCTACGATGTATGCGCTTACGTTGCGTGGTTCACACGGGAATCCTGCCGCAAATCAATTCAAGAATAATTGGGACTTACCGACTCGCGCTTTTGAACTTTCACCGGAGCGTGGGCGATATGTGCATGTCGTGAGTATGGCAGAGCATGGAACATTTGAACTTACCAAGGAATGGGCGGATGTCGCGTATCCCGATGTCGGTGTTTATAATGGTGAATATTATAGCTTCTTTGCACCGGGCGTCGCGTATTTTACATTACCGTTCTATTTTTGGGGAAGCAAATACGGATTGGGTCAAGTTTCTACGTTTGCCGCGGAATCGTTGGTAAGCATTATCACGTTGATATTTATTTTTTTGATTGCACGGCGAATATTTAAACTTCCACGGGCGATATCTTATTTTACTGTTATTATGTATGCATTTGGCTCAACATCGTGGAGTTACGCAATAACGCTTTATCAAAATGCTTTCACGGCATGCTTTATGGTGACTTCGTTTTATGCCGTCTGGCGATTTTCTCAAAATAATTCTCGATATTCATGGCTCTATGCGGCGTATGCATGGCTTGCCTATGCGCTCGCTATTTTTGTTGACTATCCAAACGCGCTTTTGATGCTTCCGATAATGTTTTATCTTGCATATTCAACATTTAGAATAAAAAAAGTGCAGGAGGGGATCAGTGTATCCGTTCGATGGGCGGGGATTGTTTCTGCACTCGCATTTGTGGCGGTCACCGGACTTCATTTTTTGCATAACGCTCATTATTATGGGGGTTGGAATAATGTTGCGGGGACATTGCCAAACTATAGACAAATAACGGCAACCACCACGCCACGTTTGCCCACGATTGTTGCCAGTACCTCAACTCAAGTCGCACGTGTTCTGGAAGAGACCCGCGCAGGTGCTCCGGTGTCGGTGAAAGAAAAAACTCTCACAGCTTCTTTTTTTGAGAAAAACATCCCCAACGGTTTTTATGTGCTTTTATTTTCTGATGAACGCGGGCTTTTGTATTTCACACCAATATTCATAATTTCATTTTTTGGAATCGCGTATGCTCTCCGAAGAAAGGAAGAACACACCGCAATATACATTGTTCCGATATCGTTGATCGCATTAAACCTATTTCTCTATGCCTCATGGGGTGATCCATGGGGTGGTTGGGCGTATGGGCCAAGGTATCTCATTCCCTCGATGACATGGCTTTCGCTTTTTGCCGGAGTGGCGCTTTTTGAACGGCAGTCATCGGCGATGCAAAAAATTCTTGCGTTTAATCTTTTTCTATACTCATCCGCCGTCGCACTCTTGGGGGCACTCACTACAAACGCGATTCCCACCAAATCAGAGGCTTTGAACTTACCGATTAAAACATTTAATTTTCTCAAAAACATCCCCTTACTTCAGGAGGGGAAAAGCGGTAGTTTCATGTATAAAACATATTTTGTGGAGCACATATCTCTTGTTGATTATTTTCTTTTCATATACATAACGATTGCTGTTATTGCCGCAATAACGCTCATTGTTTCCCACTACCACCATGAATAGCAATGTTATCATTAAAACGCGATATGGGGATATGTTCACAACGTTTGTGAAGCGCCTTACGCCACTGCAGTGGGTCACATGGATTTCGATATTCATGGCAACTCTCGCAACGGCATATTCTTTTTATTATGGGTATACGATTTCGTATGGCGACGCAGAATCGCATTTGAATATTGCCAAACGAGTCATCGAAAGTTTGACGCCGGGCTTTGCACAACTTGGAGGAATATGGTTGCCTTTGCCTCATATTCTGTTGATTCCTTTTGTGTATTTCGACGTTTTATGGCGCACGGGACTTGCCGGCGCCATAATTTCGGGAATTGCTTTTGTAATATCAGCTATCTATATCTATAAACTAGCATTTCTTCTCACTAAACATTCGGGGGCGTCCTTTGTTGCTTCACTAGTCTTCATTATAAACCCCAACGTTCTTTATCTGCAGTCGACACCTATGACGGAGCTTACGCTGATCGTTTTCTTCGTGCTTTCAAGTTATTACTTTATATCGTTTCTTTTGGATGACAGTAATCTCCTGATGCTCATTCTTGCGGCATTTTTCGGATTTTGCGCATCGCTTTCCCGTTATGACGGATGGGGACTTGTGCTCATGGAAGCAGGGATTTTAGTGCTCCACTATCTTCCTTATAAGATCAGAGTCGATTGGTCCAATGTCTCGCGCAAAATTCAAAATGTATTTATCCCGTCAACAGACCGTACATTTGGAGAACGATGGGGACTGCTTGAAGGACGATTGATTATGTTTGCGACTATGGCGTTTTTTGGGATCGCGCTTTGGATCCTGTGGGGATTTTTAATTCTCGGTGACCCGCTTTATTTTACGCATAGTGAGTTTTCGGCAAACTCTCAACAACTTTCATGGTTCGCGCGCGGAGAACTGCCCGCGTATAAACATTTAGATGTGGCATTTCTTTATTATTTCGTTACCAGTGTCGAGAGTAGCGGTTTCGTGTTGTCGTTAGCCGCAATGATCGGAATGATTCTGTTTTTCTTGAGCAAGAGAACACAATACCGCAGTTACATATTTTTAATTTTGATGGTACCATTTATATTCAATATATTGACACTCTACCTTGGACAATCAGTCATATTTATCCCGGGAATTACACCAACAACATTTGAGTGGACGCTCTTTAATGTGAGATATGGCGTTATGATGCTTCCTCTCATTGCGCTTTTTATCGGATATTTGTTTTATCGCGCGAAATTCGCAATGCGTGTTATGATAATTGGCATCATTGCTCTTCAGTCCGCACTTTTTTATATTGGATTTACTCCGGTTTTATCGCTCGATGACAGTGTTTCGGGTCTTTCGTCAGCCATTGCCAAAATGCCAGATGCGCAACAATGGCTTGAAGATAATTATGATCATGGGAAACTTCTCACAGACGATTTTGCTCGAACAATCAGTATTATTCGTACTCCTGTTCACATGAAAGATGTAATCTATATCGGCAATAAACCCTATTGGGAAGAATCGCTTATTGAACCGGAAAAGTATGCTCGTTGGATTGTTATGCAGCAAAACGACACTCTCTGGAAAAATATATACGAAGATCGGCAAACGAACGCGCGGCTCTTCAAATATTTCAATAAAGTATATACTTCAGAAGATATTCTCATCTTCAGGAGAATTGATAACTAGGCGATAGACTTGGAAAATTACATGCGCGGAATAAAAATAAAATTACTTTTAATTGGAATTCTTGCCGTTTTTCTTGCTGTCTATTTGTTCAACGCTTCTCAAGCGCACCAATATCAACCACCACCCACCAATAACAATAAAAACAATCTTTTTCTGGTGCAAGCGGTAGACACGATGAAATATTCTCGTGATAAGGCGCGAGAAACACTTCATGACGTTTCGTTTGAACAGGTCATAGATACGCAGATGCGCCTCATACGTGAAATGGGTGCGACTCATGTGGCAATTGGCACTCCGTATGATCCTGAGTTTGCCCCGATACTTACGCGATGGGTGAATTCTGCAAGAAAAAACAATCTCTCGGTTTGGTTTCGTGGTAATTTTTCCGGCTGGGAAGGGTGGTTTGAGTACGAGAAGATTGATCGTTCCGACCACAAAAAACTTCTTGCGTCATTTTTAGTAAAAAACCACGAACTTTTTGTTGACGGAGACATATTTTCTCCATGTCCGGAATGTGAGAACGGGGGAGAGGGTGATCCGCGGGCAACGGGCGACAGGGCGGGATTCACCAAGTTTCTTATCGAAGAACGCTCAATCGCAGAGCGTGAGTTTAATGCGATGGGGAAATCTATTGCTATCCGTCCCACCATGAATGCTGATATTGCTCGCGAAATTCTTGATCCCGATACAGCACGCTTGCTCGGCGGAGTTATTCTCATTGATCACTATGTAAATTCTGTAAAGAAATTTGGAGAGGACGTGGATTCAATATCTAAAACGCTCAATGCTCGCATCGGACTTGGTGAGTTCGGCGCTCCAATACCAGATATCAATGGCAATATGACAGAAAAGTCACAAGCAGAGTTTGTGCGAAAACTGCTTGATGAATTGTACATCCGAAACGAGGAAATACCACTTGTAAATTACTGGGTTTTAAATGACGGTTCAACGGCGCTTATGAATGACAGTGGAACACCGCGCTTGGCGTACCATGTTCTCAAGACTTATTTTACCGCGCCACGTATTTATGGGACTGTTTTCAATTCACTCGGCGAGCCACTTGATGGAGTAGACATTGCCGTTGCGAGCACATCATATTCAACCAAGACCGATGCAGGTTTATACAACATGTTTTTGTTGGACCCACAGAGAACTGTTACCGTTAACCATAAAGGTTACAAAAATCTGACGGTAGTATTTCCTGCCGACATCGCTTCTTCCACGCAAAAAGATTTTTATCTTGAGCCTGAACATGCATCGCCATGGTACGAAATTAAGAAAATTTACTACCAGCTATTTCTGCGTTGAGCGTGAGAGTGAATTTGGAAGCCTTGCTTCCAAATTTTATATAGTAAAGCCTAACGTCATTATGAGCACAACCTTCTTTTGCGTACCTTCCTTTCAAATGCTATCATTCTGGTATTACAAGATAGTAGTATATAAATATGAACAGAGGAGATACGACCCAGTCTCTTGTCAGATTTTCTCATGCGAGAAAAAAGTTCCTTGCTTCATTCGTTTTATTCTCACTCGCATTTGCCTCTCCTCTCTCGGTTTTCGGGCAAGTTGCAAACCTTCCCGTTGATACAGAGGCTAATCCTACCCAACCCTCTCCTGTAATTGAGTCGTCTGCTCCTGTGAAGAAAGATGTTATTGCCGGACCATCCGAAAAAGAATGGTCGCTTTTGGGATTGCCACGCTTTCCAGAAATCAAGCCAGTTCGTGACACTCCGTCAAACGAAGCTGCAACATTGCCGGGAACAAAAATAGTACCAGAAGACAAAATACCAGCGGGTAAGGAATCTTCCGGTGGCGTATCTGCACTTGCTTCAGTGGCTGCAAATAAATGGCTCAATAGCTATTCTGACTCTATACGCTTGCCCGAACCGGAACATGTTTCCGGGGCGTTTACTCAAGACGTTCCAATCGTGACTCCTCCGGGGAGAAACGGAGTGGAACCTAGTCTCAAGCTTTCCTATAAAAGCCAAGACCGGGATGGTGAAAATCTTTTTGGGCTCGGATGGTCACTCAACATTCCCATTATTGAACGAATGAACAAAAGTGGGAGTGAAGATCTTTACAGCCAGCAATATTTCATTTCCTCTTTTGACGGAGAACTTTCGACGACAAGCTCATCGACTTATGGAGCGAAGTTTGACGATGGAAGCTTCAGAAACTATTCATTTGCCAGCTCAACTTCAATATGGACGATGACTGATAAGGCGGGGGTGAAATACACCTTTGGCACAACAACGACTGGTCGTCTCTCTAATCCAAACAATTCCTCACAAGTCTACCGTTGGATGCTTGAAGAAATGCGCGATACGAATGGTAATTTTATGAAGTATGAATACACGAAAGATAATGCGCAGATATATCCATCAAAGATAACTTACACGGGGAACGGGGGATTGTCAGGCCTTTTTGAAGTGAGCTTTGTCACCGAAAGCCGTTCCGATAATCCTATTGTCTATAAATATGGTTTTCTAGTAAAAACACTTTATCGCATAAAAGAGATTGACATAAAATTCAACGGGAATCTGGTGAAAAAATACGTTCTTGCTTTTACAACAGGTCATAACGGCGTGAAAAGTTTGCTTCAGTCTGTAACAGAAACCGGCTACGACGAAGCCGGTACGCCGACCGCACTGCCACCAATGACGTTTACATATCAGGCAAGTAACACAAGCTGGCCGCAGACTACTGACTCGCCGTGGAATTTACCCGACATTACCGATGTCAACTGGAAAGATACAGGGTTTCGCGTTTTAGACTACAATAATAATTCACTGAGCGATTCGCTCCTTTTAAAAGAAGGGGTTTCGCCGTCTGGCTACGAATATCAAAATTCATGGTCGGGTATTTCAGTTTCTCAAACTGCTCCGGCTCTTGTCGACTCTTCAGGCAATGATCGCGGCTCCGCGCTTGTTGACGTGAATGGCGATGGCCATACAGACATCGTTCTTGGAAAAGATGGTTTTCCGAACCCCTTGTATAATACTGTCTATTTGAGGTCTGGCACCAGTTTTGTAGCTACCACTTATTCCAATACCCCCTATCTTGTAGACGCTGACGGTAATGATAATGGCATTCGTTTCGGCGATTTCAACGGCGACGGATATCCCGATTATCTTCGTGGAAAAGCAGGACTTTCATATTATTTATTTCTCAATAAAGCCGATGGTACGGGGTGGGCTGACGGGGTAGGTGTTTTTGGTAATCCAGAACAATTTGTAGATGTAAACGGTAACGACTACGGAGCAAGAGTTATGGATGTGAACGGCGATGGTCTCGATGACATTGTAACAAGAACGGATACCTCCACGGTTACGAGAGTTAATTTTAATCTCGGAGGCGGAACAAACTGGAGTACGAGCGACATTCCCAATACATCACAATATGCCGGACCTCAAATTACGGGAGCCAATGGGAAAGACATCGGCACGAGAATGACCGATGTTAACTCTGATGGGCTCATCGACTTTGTTGTTTCTACGCCGACCAGGGGAATACATTTTTATATTAACCGAGGTACCGGCGCCGGAAGCGATCCATGGGGTTGGGTTGACCTATCGATCGGTGCTGGCAGTATCCCCTATTTTCTTGATACGAGCGACCGAGATATTGGAGTACGGATGGTTCAGGCAAATTATGACGGCATTCCGGATTTCGTAAGAGGGGGATACAATACCACCAAAAATAACTACATAAGCAGTGGGGATCCTGTTGATGTTTTGACAAGCGTTACTTTTCCCTCGGGTGGAAATACTTTGGCAACATATAAAGGAGTTGACGCGGAGACTTCTCTTCTTCGCGTAGTTAAAACAATCGCTCGCGACCCCGGACTTGGGGCTACGGTAGCCACGACAACCTATACATTTATTGGCGGACAGTTTCAGACAGACTGGCAGAATAGGAAATTCAGAGGATTCGATGAAGTGGACGAGATAGATTCTCTCAACAACTACATGGTAACAAATTACCATCAAGGAAACGGGGATAATATTTACAGTCCCTACCCATGGAATAGCTACGCACAGGGCGAATACGATGACATAGAAGCAAAGATGTATCGGCCGTGGAGAATCCAAAAAATCACACCGGGAGTTGGCACGAGCAACATAGCTATAAACAGATGGGAGAAGAAAGACCTCGGCGGGGGACGTACTCTTGTCTATCTCAAAGATGCCATACAGTATGATTACGATTTAAATTCTTCGCACAAAGATAGCGCGTCCTCATTTGACTATGCCACATCTACCGGCAATCTTATTTCCACGATAAACTGGGGCGAGGTGACAGGAAATACGAGCGACGGGACATGGGGAACGTGGAGCGACACGGGGAATGACAAACGTACAACAACACTTGCGTATGCCACCGGCGGGTCATACGCCGTCACGGGGGCACCATCTCAATCAACCCTTACTAATCAATCCGGAACAAAGGTAAGCGAAACAAAAAATTATTATGACAATCTGGCTTTCGGCTCCGTTCAAAAAGGGAACCTTACAAAACAGGAACTTTGGAAAACTGGTTCGTTGTACGCAAGTACGACTAAAATATATGACAGCACTTATGGCAATGTGACACAAGAAAAAGACGCGCGAGGAAATGCCACAAATTATATTTACGACTCCTACAATCTTTTTGTCGCGACTTCGACCAACGCGCTCTCGCAGGCGCGCGGTTTCCAATACGACTATTCTTCCGGCAACGTTAAACAACTGACTGACGAAAACAACCGTGTTTTTCAAACAACATATGACGGTCTTGATCGCGTGAAGGAAGAAAAACAGCCGGATATTACAACGCCGACAACACTCGTTACAAAATCCCTCTACACCTATACGGATACTCCGCTTGCTGTCTCCATGAAAAAGACAAGCTATCTCAACAGCGCCACCTCAACGGATTCATATGAGTACAAAGATGGACTCGGGCGGACTCTTCAGACGAGAGCGCAAGCCGAAGGAAGTAATTTTAGCGCAAGAGACTTCGCGTACAATAATCGCGGGCTTCTTGATAAAGAATCGCTCCCATATTTTTCCACTGGATCGGCGAAAACATCTCCCACAGGCACTACAGCGCTCTACACCAATTACACGTACGATGCGCTTGGTCGTGTGACACAGGCATCAAATGCAGTGGGGAACACCACGAATGCTTATGATGATTGGAAAGTAACAACGACTGATGCGAACGGCAAAACAAAAGATTTCACCAAGGACGCGTATGGCAATCTCGCGACGGTTGTTGAACGTGATGGGGCTTCCAATTACACCACAACCTACGAGTACAACCTTTTGAAAAATCTCACCAAAATTACGGATGCAAACGGAAACGTTCGCAACTTCACCTACGATGGACTCGGGCGCCGTCTCACTGCGCAGGACTTGCATGCGACAAGTGATGGAAGTTACGGTACATGGACGTACACCTATGATGATGCAAGCAACATGACGCGAAGTGTTGATCCAAAAAATCAAACGGTCAACTATGTTTATGATTCACTCAATCGCGCACTTACCGAAGATTACACCGGTGCGTCAGGAACCGAAATCACGTATGGCTATGACACTTGCGCTAACGGTAAGACGCGTCTCTGCTCGGCGACCACCACCTCTGTCACTACCACACGCACGTACAATCCGCTGGGTTTCCTTGGTTCTGAAACGGAGACAATCAATGGCTCAGTTTATACCACTGCATATTCATATGATCGACAAGGGAATCAAACCCTCATTTCCTACCCCGATACTTCTGAAGCGCGGTATACCTATGGTAATGCTGGTTTTGTGAACAAAGTAGAACAGCGTGATGGAAATTGGCTCTCGTTTCGAAACATTACGAAGTCGATAGATTACAATCCTCTTGGTCTCGAGACACAGATCGTCTACGCAAATGGCGCAACGACTACGAATACATATGATGCCGCAAAACTCTATCGGCTATCAGATCGCGTAACCATCCTTCCCGACATTACTGGCGATCAAGGCTCTGGTTCTGGCGCTCTCATGATGATGTCGAGTGCCGGAGAAGGAGGTGCTCCTGCCGACTTCTCATCACCCGTTGACCAGAATAATCTTCCCGGATCGATGAAGCGTACGCTAAAGACGGAAGGCTCCTGGAAAAAAGAAGGGGAGAAACATCCGAGCGATGAAGTCTTTACTTTTATCACTCCACCCATCTCATTTTCTCAACCCGTTTCTCCAGAAGAGCGGAAGTTCAGCAACGAAATGTCAAAAAAATCGAATATAGAACAACCAACCCCTTTACCTTTCTTCCCGAAAGAATACATTGGTGTAATGCTTCTGGGTGCTGGTATCCCCACTGAGTCGGATAATATGAATACTGAAAACCTCTGGCTTTCCGAGTCCATCACCAACAATCACTCATTCGAAAATGGTTTTAATTTTTGGGGCTTCTGGACCAATTCGGGGGCAACACGGAGTGAAGATTGCACGGTCGCATACTCGGGGACCTGTTCGGAAAAAATTGTAGTCCCTACTGCAGGAAGCTCATGGAGCCCAACCCTTTCCCACATCCTCCGCATCGATCCCGGGATGAATTACATCCTCAAATTTAAAGCAAAAGCATCCGCCACAACCACATTTGAATTCAATGTTGGTCAAAACTATGGAAACTATCTCACCTACGGCATAGCGAAGACCGGCGTCTCGATTTCTCCCGCATGGAAAGAGTACGAATATCGCTTCACATCTTCCGCGCCGAGCATAGACGAAAACTCTCGCATCTACTTCGGCTTAGGAGCTGTTGCCGCCACCTACTGGATAGACGATGTGGAGCTCGTGCCTGATCAGCTTACGCGGACGACGAATCCCGGCTTTGAGAATGGCTCATCCCCATGGGCATTTTGGGCAAACGGCGGATCATCGCGTGCGACGAACTCTGTTGACTGCGCTGTGGCCTATTCCGGCGACTGCTCAAACAAAACGATTGTCAATCAGTCTGGCACTGATTGGTATGTTCAATTGAATCAGGAAGTGTCTCTCGCCACCTCTACAACCTATATGCTTACCTTTGACGCTAAAGCCTCTGTAACGCGCGATGTTTCTGTTATCCTCGGCCAAAACCATGACCCATACAATACCTTCTCTTCCGCCCAGACCTTTACTCTTTATCCGGACTGGAACAAGTATGTAATCGAAATTACTTCTAGCGGAGGAGATAACCAAGGTCGTTTTGTGTTCCAGCTTGGCGTTGCTACAAGCACGGTATATTTCGACAACGTCAAATTCTGGAAGAAAACAAACACCAAAATCTCTACCGTCTCTCCCAAATTCACCGCTATCTTCGACGACCCCGACGGGGCGGGAGAAACCGCTTCGGCATATCAAGTGCAGGTCATAGTAAAAGGCGGCTCGTTCTCCTCTCCTCTCTGGGACTCTGCAAAAACCGCGCTCTCGCCTCAAACAGCCGAAGGTGCGCGCATCGCCTCTTCCACTTATGTTGGTCCCACGCTTCCCATGGACGGCAAGAAGTACTTCTGGCGTATCAAGCTCTGGGACAGCTCGGACAATGCAAGTCCCTGGACAAACGGACGAGATTACTTCACTACAAGCGGGAACAGGGTGCAGGATCTTCATTATACCTACGACGCAAATGGAAATATCACCAAGATCGATGATACATCAAATACAAGAACGGAAAAGAGTGTCAATTTCACCTATGACGATCTCTCTCGCCTCACCTCCGCCTCGACCACGAATGCTGTCACCGTGAATTTCTCAGAATCCTACGCATATTCTCCCCTCGGCAATCTCACTTCAAAGACAGGAGCGGGAAACTACTCCTACGCAGGAACAAACTACGCCAACCCTCACGCCCCCACATCCATAGGAGGAACCCCCCTCACCTACGACAACAACGGCAACCAGACTGGTAACGGAAGTTCCACCTACGCCTTTGACTATCGCAACAGAATGACCGATAGTACCGTGAACTCTGCGGCAAGCTCATACTCCTACGATTCGAACAATGAACGAGCTGTGATAGCGCAAGGATCAAGCGCCACTCACTACCCCAACACGCTTTACAACATCAGCGGACCCACTCCCATAAAGCACATCTTTCTCAACGGCAACATGCTTGCTACCGTAAAGGGAGGATGGGGGAATGGAATACTCTACTACGACCACACGGACCACTTAACGGGGAGCAATGTCGTTTCAGACAGTGGAGCTCATGTTGCAGAGCTGACTGATTACCTGCCCTATGGATCGATACGGACAGATGACAGAATCAATGGGTATGCAGAGCAGAGGAAGTATGCGGGGACGGAGTATGACAGCGAGACCACGCTCAACTACATGGGGGCGAGGTATTATGATGGGAATCGAGGACAATTTATTTCTGAAGACCCCTCCTTTCTCGGCATAGGAGTGTCTGAAATTACTCCTCGACTTCTTGTTGATCCGCAACAGCAGAATTCGTACAGCTATGCAAGAAACAACCCTCTGCGGTATGCTGATCCAACGGGAGAGGCGATAAGCCCCGTTGATCTTGGCATTACTCTCGCCGCAATTGCGATTGACCTCTACAGATTAAGCAACGCGCTTTCATCAGGACAGGGGATCAAAGAAGCGAGTGCGAGTCTTTCGCTCTCCGCAACCGGGCTTATACCTGGCATACCGGCATTTGGGGCGATAGCAAGAACACAAAAATTAATTTCAGAAACTAGGGGTGCTGATACATTACTCAACACAAGCAAAACTATTAGTCAGAGTGTTGCGGAAAAAATTAAACCGGTACATGGAAATAGTTTGGAGAGTACGAAATTAAATACGGGATATACATTAAGAAATACGGAAGGTAATATTCTTAAGTACGGAGAAACAACAAGACCGGACCAGCGATATTCTAAAACATTCTTGAAAGAAAATAATTATAAGTTTCAGCCAGAAGTTACTGGTACTAAACGCGACATTCACGACTGGCAGCATAATCAGATTCTTGATTACAAACTGCAGTACAACGGAATTCGTCCACCGTTGAATATGAGTGACTGGTAAATCTATGAAGTTCTTTATAACAGGTGAGGTGAGTCACGACGCTCACCCAGAAAAATTTAGTTTAATCAGTAAGGAAATTGAGAAAAAAATTAATATATTGATGGCAGAAAACGATTATGGGGATGCTGTAGAAAGTTTAGACATTATTCCAACAATCTTTTCTTTTCAATTTCAGGTGTCTCTTAGCTACAAAGAACGCAAGCTTTACCGAAAAAAAGATAAATCAACCGACTATCGCCTTGCCATAGATTACAACGAATTTATCAATGCCGACGACGAGGGTAAGCGGCGTCTTCTTATCGAAAACATCCTTCATGCCATTAGGGATCTTAAACGAAAAATCAAAAAAGGATTTGATGGTGACAAGTTGGAAGCGGATATCCTTTCCCTGTTTAACTTAGGAGCAGAAGACATACGAGAACGAAACGAACAAAAAGCGCCATGAAAAACCTCCTCCCCGCCATCCTCATCCTCTCTTTCTTCACCCCATCTCTTTCTCTCGCCCAAGAAGGTGAGGCTGTCAGTGGTGAAAATATCATCCCCATCTACTTCTTCCTCACCACTGAAGACCCACCTTTCATTGTTGCCGTCACTCCCATTACGGAAGACATTATTGCGTATGCTATTGCTCCGCTTGATATCACCACCACCCCCCTCACCTACGACAACAACGGCAACCAGACTG
>JAUSHB010000006.1 GCA_030648955.1 bacterium | reverse complement strand
GGTGAATGTACCACGCAAGGAATTGGATCTAGTAATACGGCATCGATAGCTGTTCCTTCGGGTGGAGGTGCTGGGCAAGTGTCTGCGCCAGAGATTCCGTCAAACGAAAATGCGGTTGTAGCACCAGCAGTATCTGGAACGGGAACAACAACTGCTTTGAATATTGATGCACCGATTCAAGCGCCGAAAGTGGGAACAACAACGCCAACAGTAGTAGCACCATCAACAGTACCGAAGACTGCGACAACCCCGTCGAGTAATTCTTCTGTGAACATTCCTGCTGTTTCTCCACAATCTCCGTCATCAGTGACACCACCAGCATCACCGTCAACTGAAAAAATACCACCGCTTGATCCAAGTCCTGCTCCTGTTACTCCACCAATTGCACCAGATCCAACAGAAACGCCGTAGATGAATTTTGAAGGTGGGCAATATTTAAAACATGACTGTAAAAAAAAGACATAAAAAAATAATCGCAGGAACTCTGATTTTTGTTTCGGCGCTGTCATTATTTATTAGAATTTCTTTTGCTTCAGTCACTTATGACTTTGAAGGGGGAACAATATCTTCTGATTTTGACCTTACTCCACAAACTCCTTTTGCAATCGCGACGGATCAAGTTCACGCGGGGACATATTCTATTAAGTCCGGGAATGCGGCGGTCGATAATTCTTTTGCACAGATTACTTTATTGGGAGACTTTGCTTCCGGTGGTACTGCTACGTTTTGGTATAGATATGACACCGAAGGAAGTTTCGATTTTCTTATCTTCATGATAGATGGTGTTGTTCAAACAGGTTTTCCAAAATCTGGTTCTGGTACGACATGGACGCAATTTAGCACTACAACCCTCCCTTCGGGAGTCCACTCGCTCGATTGGATTTATGTTAAAGATCATGGTACCAATACCGGTGGAGATGCGGTGTGGATCGATGATATTGTAGTTCCTGATTTTACTTTGGTGAGTGACAAGGGCGAATCCTTTGAATCGGGGATTCCAGGTACGTGGACGAACGATGCGACTGAAGTGTGGTCTAGCACAAACGCTGTCTATCGGAGAAAGCTCGGTTCAAATTCCGCGCGGTCATATCTCACGTTGGGTGGGAGTGGAGTTTCTACCCTGCAAAGAACAATTACCACGTCCGCAGGAGATATGTTTTTCTATTTCTATGTTTCATCGGAAGCGGGTTTTGATTTTTTGCGTTTCTATATAGATGGGGTGGAAAAAACGGATGTTGCCGCATCGGGGGTTTTTGATTTAACTCGCAATGCTCTGCATGCAGGATGGAATTTTAGAAAATACACTGTTACGGCAGCTTCTCATACGTTTAAGTGGGAGTATTCAAAAGATGGCGGTGGTAATATTGGCGATGACGCGGCATATATTGATTTGGCTTTTTTCCCAACCACGCCGGCTGCACCGGGTCCAATAGTAAACAGCTCTTCGTTTACCATTGGTAATGCTAAAGTCACGATTCCGAAGGGGATATTTTTGATCAAGTGAATTTGGAAGTCCTGCTTCCAAATATTGCTTCCAAATATTGCTTCCAAATTGCTAAAAAAGGTAGAATAATATTATGGCTAACAGAAAAACACCATTTGTAATTGGAGAATTTTATCACATCTATAATCGCGGAGTTGATAAGAGGAATATTTTTTCCGATGAGCAGGACGTAGATCGCTTTATGCAGAGCATGGACGTGTTTAATGTTCTTGAGCCGATTGGGAGTATTTACGAAAAAACCTTTGAAGATAAGCGATTTGGAAGCAAGGCTTCCAAATCGGAAAAACTGGTCAATTTTATTGCCTACTGTCTTAATCCCAATCATTATCATTTTATATTGGAACCTCTTGTTGATAGGGGTATAGAAAAATTTATGCAAAGATTGGGAACTGGAGATACAAAATATTTTAATAACAAATATAAACGATCGGGGGCATTATTCCAAGGAAAGTTTAAGTCAATACATATTAATTCAAACGAATATCTGCTTCATTTGAGTGCGTATGTGAATTTAAACTGGCGTGTTCACCAGCTTGGACGTTCGATGTCCAAGCTGGTGAAAAGTAGATCGAGCTGGGGGGAGTATACAGGAGATGAGAGAAAGGGATTTTGCGAGAAGGGAATTATTTTGGAGCAATTTAAAAACAAGGCGGACTATAAAACATTCGCGCAAGATTCCCTCGAGAGCATTTTAGAAAGAAAAGCAGATTTGAAAGAGATGGGAAGGTATTTATTGGAATAATATTTAGAAACAATTTGGAAGTCCTGCTTCCAAATTGTTTCTAAATGCTGCAAATCCTTGTGGCATTTCTGTTCCAAGCGAAATAAGCTCCCATTTGGAAGTCCTGCTTCCAAAAGCGGACAACCAAAGTTTTTTGGTATGGCTTCAAAATATAAAATCACTTGGTATCCAACCAACAAGTGGTATTCCCACTCTTTAATCTTTGAGAAAAAAGTAATGTAGTTTAGAATACTTGTATGATAGTCAAGAGCCCCCTTGTTCAATACGCGCTTATAATTTCTTTTTTTATTCCAGCGCTTGTGCATGCTGGAACGATTGATGGAACGAGCAAGTACGCGCGGTTTCTTGATGGAAGTTTGGGGCGTATTAATTTTGGAACTACCGAAGGTGCAGTGACGGTGAGTAATTCCACGCTTACTGGTTACGCATGGGGAGAGTATGTAGGATGGATTAATTTAAATCCCACGAACGGGGGAGTATCAAACAACAGCTACGGCGTTCTCTCTGGTTACGCGTGGGGAGAAAATACCGGATGGGTAAATTTTAATCCAACGAACGGGGGAGTGACCATTGATGCAAGCGGGGATTTTAATGGATATGCGTGGAGCGAAATGAGGGGATGGATTGTTTTTAATTGTGCCACTGACAGCACGTGTGGGACATTAAATCACAAAGTAAAAACAGATTGGATTCCGATAAGCGCACTGCCTGTGTGTAGTAATACATTAGATGATGATGGGGACGGGAAAACCGATTACCCTGCTGATCCTGGGTGTACTTCTGCAAGTGATACTGATGAGTCAGGTCCGGCAGGAGGAGGTATTGTTGTTGTACCACCTACACCAACTCCCACTCCCACTCCCACACCAACTCCAATTCCCATACCAACTCCTACTCCAACTCCCACGCCAACTCCGACCCCTACACCATCACCGTCCTCCATTCCACCTCTTACTGAACCACCGTCAACAGAACCGTCACCCTCTCCATCGTCAAGCGGTGGTGGACTATCGAGCGGTGGCACCACAGAAAATACACCAACGATAATCCCTACAACGCAGATTTTTTCTCCTCAAGTTTCTCTTCAAGTAACCGCTTTTATAACTCAAACTATTGCAACCATAAAAGAAAATGCAAAACTTGGAATAGCTCAAACAAAAAAAGTGGTGAGTGAGATGCGTAAAGAAGTAAAAGAAGCGCTTCAAACTCCCGAAGGGTCTGCGACCAGTAAAACAATAAGCACCACGGGCGTTATTGCCGGAGGCACAACTTCGCTTCTCACGCTCCTCGTCACACCATTTTCTTTGTCGGAAATTTTTCTTTTACCACTTCGGTTATGGGCGCTCTTACTTTCCGCGTTGGGTATCAAGCGACGTCATCGTCCATGGGGTTCGGTGTATGACAGTGTTACGAAACAACCTCTTGATCCGGCGTATGTTGTTTTGGAAGACCTTAACGGTAAAGAAGTTGCGACGGCAATTACCGATCTTGATGGTCGCTATGGGTTTCTTGCTCCTCCCGGCATTTATCGTATTGTGGCGAACAAGACGAATTATAAATTTCCATCGGCGCGGCTTGCAGGAAAAGAAGGTGATGAATTGTATCGCAATTTGTATTTTGGAGAACCACTTACTGTGAGCAACGGGGAGAACATTATTGCTCGTGATATTCCGATGGATCCGGAAGGATTCGACTGGAATGAATACGCAAAACGCGCGCAAAAGCTCATGGGATTTTATTCAAAGCATACAATTTTTATCGAGCGGCTATCTCGTGTATTGTTTGCTATTGGATTTCTTATTACCTTCGTGGTGCTTATTGCAGATCCGCGATTTTATAATATTGCCACATTTGGTCTGTATGTATTTGTGTGGGTGCTTCATAAGCTAGGGCCGGGGGAGCGTCCACACGGTGTGATACTTGATAAAGAAACCTCGCTTCCCGCATCATTTTCATTTGTGACGGTTAAGCATGAGAACAGTGGGATTGAAGCGCGAAAAAGTGTTGCAGACGCCCTTGGGCGTTATTATTGTCTTGTGACAAAAGGGACATATAATGTTGGCGTAACACGCAGGAGTGAAAACGGCGACTATATTCCTACGTCATTTACGAAAACAGTGCATGCATCACGCGGTATTATTCGCGAGAAGTTAGAAGTGTAAGGGTGTGAAAACGTAAAAAGCTTTCTTGTAGTATAATGAGTCTAAACATACTCAAGAAAAATCGCACAATGCAAGTAATGTTCACACAACGATTTAAATTTTACAAAGGTGCATATTATGTGTTTCTATTTTTTGCCGTGTCAGGATTTTCTTACATTGCTTTTGCCGTTCCACCGGCAACTCCATACACTCCCGGCGCAACACTCGATCCCGGATGTGTGCCAGGGGGGGTAAATTGTACCGTAAGTATTTTACCGTCGGGCTCGACGGGGGAGATTCAATTCAATGCAAGCGGGGCGCTTTCAAGCGATACAAATTTCTTTTGGGACAACACCAACAAACGCTTAGGCATCGGCACCACCTCCCCCTACGCAAAACTCTCGGTGGTGGGGGAAACAGTGTCAGAATATTTTACAGCAACAAGTACGACGGCGACGAGTACGTTTGGGGGAGCATTTTCTGTCGGATCCACGACACCTGGAGGCAGTAGTTTGTTCTCTGTGGGAACTTCAACGGCGAACCTCACCGTGAACAAATCAACTGGTTATGTGGGGATAGGTACCGCAAATCCATTGGGCCCACTGCACGTTATCTCTGACATAAGCAATTACAACGTTCTCTTTTCTGAAGCGTCTACTGATGTAAATGGTGTTAATATTGTATTAAGGAAATCACGAGGAACACATGCATCTCCTGCAGTGGTCGAGGGGGGTGATGTTCTCGGTACTATTGGTGCGTATCCCTACAATGGTTCGGGATTTGACCTTGTGGGCTCAATGAGATTTGAAGCAGAGGGGGCGCCTCTAGGTGGCCAACAACCCTCATCGAGAATTGTTTTTTCAACCCAGCCTATTTCGCTCGCGGGGACTTCACCCACAGAACGCATGCGCATCGACTCTCTGGGGAATGTCGGCATCAGCACTACCTCCCCATGGACTACACTTTCTGTGAGTGGCTCATCCGATTTGGGAAATTTTGGACTGGCGGGGTACTTTACCGCAACCTCAACCACGGCGACGAGTACGTTTGGGGGAGCATTTTCTGTCGGTTCTACTACGCCCGATGGATCAACACTCTTTTCAATCGGCACATCATCGCCGCTTTTCACGGTAAGTAAGAATTCCGGCAACGTGGGAATTGGCACAGCATCTCCTGGTGATTTTGTGAGTATTACCAAAAGTCAGAATGCTGGCGTAACGGCATCACTTGAAAACCTCAACAGCGGTTCTTCGGCAACGATTGCTCTTACTCTCAAAAACAATATAGGATCCATCGGCTCATTTGCTGGTTTTTCCTCATCATTTACATTGAGCCACTTCGCCTCTCGTGTGGGGTTGCTTTCAGATGTAACCAATGGAACCGGCTTCGATATCATTGCACAGAAAGCAGGCGACGATATCCGACTGTATACCGGAGGAACTGGAACTGCAAATGAACGCCTCCGCATTGGCTCTACCGGCAACGTAGGCATCGGCACCACCTCCCCCTACGCAAAACTTTCCGTGGTGGGGGAAGTCGTTGGCGCATATTTCACAGGCACTACCACGGCAACTTCGACATTCGGCGGCAACCTCGCAATTAATGGCACGGGCACTACAACTTCGACAGGTGGTTTTAATATTTCAGCAGGATGTTTTGCAATTAGCGGAACATGTGTGGGAGGAACGGGTGGTTCACTCACTGGTTCAGGTGCTGCAAACCGCGCATCCTTTTGGACAACAGCAAGCAATATTTCTTACGACGACGCATTCACCTGGGACAATACCAACAAACGTTTAGGCATCGGCACCACTTCACCGTATGCAAAACTGTCGGTTGTGGGAGAAGTTGTCTCAAGTTATTTTACTTCCACCTCAACAACCGCAACCTCCACCTTTGCAAACCATATTTCGATTGGAAGCGCAAAAGAATATCGTGTGAACGGTGTTGGTATTCTTACGCGTGATGCATCAAGCGCGATTATATTAGGAGATCTCACGGGCAACGCGAGAGGAAGTTTTGCGCTCGACTTGCAATCAGGAAGAAGTGGAGTAGCGGTTGTTGCATCGGGGGCAGATTCAAGTGCGGTTGGATCAAGTAATACGGCTGGCGGAACGAATTCTTCCGCCTTTGGTTCTGTAAACACTGTCACAACCGGCTCTATTAATGCTTCCGCTTTCGGACGTTCCAACATTGCCTCAAATGAATCTGCGGCTTCATTTGGTACAGTCAATGATGCTTCAGGAAATACAAGCTCTGCATTTGGCTATGGCAATACTGCTTCGAACTATCTTACTGTTGCATTTGGACTTTCAAATAATGTTTCCGGGTCCGGTGCATCCGCATTTGGTTCAGACATCATCAATTCCATCGCATCTTCAACTATGGTTGGTCCTTCAAATACTGCAAAACTCACTATTCTTTTTTCGGGAAACACAGGCATTGCTACCACCTCTCCTTACTCAAAACTCACCATCTGGGGCAATGGCACCACTGCGAGTACCACCTTTGAGATTGCCAACAACGCTTCCACCACACTTGCAAAATTCCTTGACAATGGAACAGGATATTTCTTGGGCAACATCGGTATCGGCACCACATCGCCGTGGCGCAAGCTTTCAGTAACTGGTACTGTCGGATTTGATGGACTCACTACATCTGTAACTGGTAATGCAGTCTGCGTGACGGCAAATAAAGAAATCACAGACGCCGGAGCGGCAAACTGTGTCCCCTCATCGATCAGATTCAAGGAGAATATTACCACGCTTCCCATGGGTACCGCGCTTGATTCTTTAAGAAAGATGGCGGTTAAAACTTTCACTTATAAAAAAGAATTTCAGATGGATGAACAGGAACACATCGGTCTCATTGCCGAAGACCTCGAAACCATAGATCCTCGATTGGTTGTGTACAACAAAAATGATGGCATGCCATGGTCAATCCATTTTGAAGAAGTTACCGGACTTTTAGTACAAGCAACTCAGGAGCTCGATATGCGTATTTCTGCGATTGAGGCGCGGCAGGCAAATACCGTGGCAATTCGTGGCAGTGCAAGCGAGTGGAGTATTGATGAGAATGGCAAGCTTGTAGTGGAAGAACTTGAAGTAAGGGGAAATGCAAAAATCGGATCCCCGAGTCGTCGCAGTGGTGTGACACTCTATGATGATCAAACGGGAACTCCATATTGTCTTACGATTTCAGACGGACTAACCAAAACAACATCAGGAGAATGTGGTAGTGTAATTACAATCCAATCTCAGATACCGTCATCTCCAATCGTGGAAGATACCACACTACCAGAATCTTCTACAACATCGCCACCAGTGGCACCGACGGTAACAACAACAGAATCCGCACCTCTCCTTGAGCCCGCTTCGGAACTATCGTCTGAGTCTGTGCCAGAGCAAGTTATTATTTATGAACCAGAAGTAGCACCAAATCAAGAACCTATGCGAGAGCCCATTTCCGTACCAGTCGATGCAATTTCACCACTTAAAACAGCAACAACACCAATCTCAATTTCTCAGTAACTGCAGGAAGAGCTCTCGTGACAAAATAAAACGATACTTTTGGGATTTTTATAGGTACCTGATACAATGGAGTCATTAAAACTAATAAAAAATTTTTAACACATGGCAAACATTAAAGTTGCAATTAACGGATTAGGAAGAATCGGCAGAGCATTTCTTAAGACAGGATTTGAGCGGGAAGAACTATCAATTGTCGCTGTGAATGATTTGGGCGATATCGACAATCTCGCATACCTTCTCAAGTACGATACCGCGTATGGGAAAAGTAAGCTTGATATCGGGGTGCGTAAAGATGGAGATAAAAAATTCTTGCGGATCAATGGCAAAGACGTCTCCTTCATTCAACAGAAAGAGCCATCGCTCTTGCCGTGGAATGAACTTGATGTTGATGTGGTCGTTGAATCAACGGGATTTTTTGAGAGCTTTGAGAAAGCTCATGGACATCTTGATGCGGGCGCAAAACGCGTGGTGATTTCCGCTCCCGCAAAAGAAGGTGGCGATGTGACGGGGGTCACTGTGCTTATGGGAATCAACGAAGGTGATTTGGAAAAGTCACCACTTTCTTCAAACGCTTCATGTACTACGAACGCTTCAAGCCCGCTCATTCAAATTCTACACGAAGTGATTGGTGTTGAAAAAGCACTTTTGAATACCGTACATGGATATACCGCAACACAAAAACTTGTCGATTCTCCTGACGCAAAAGATTGGCGGCGGGGGAGAGCGGGTGCGCAAAATATCGTGCCTTCAACTACAGGTGCTGCGATTGCTGTGGCAAAAGTCATCACGGACCTTGAAGGAAAATTTGATGGCATTGCAATGCGCGTGCCGGTGCTCACTGGTTCTGTCGCCGATATCACATTTGTCGCGAAGCGCGACACGAGCGTGCAAGAGGTGAATGATATTTTGCGCAAAGCGGCGCAAGATGACCGATGGAAAAAAGTATTCACCGTCACCGATGAGCAAATTGTTTCATCAGACATTGTCGGCAGTCCCTATGCCGCGATTGCCGATCTTTCTTTCACAAAAGTCGTGGGTGGAAATTTAGTCAAAGTGCTTTCATGGTATGACAATGAGATGGGGTACACCCACGCGCTTGTGGAGCATGTGATCAAGGCAGGGAAATTAGTTAATAGTCGTTAGTTTTTAGTTTATAGTTGATTAAAAATGGGTTCAAGAAATTACAAGGACTTAATTGTTTGGCAGAAATCAATGGATTTAGTAACCGAGGTATATAAACTTACCAGTAATTTTCCATCGTCAGAAGTATACGGATTAGTTTCACAAATGAGGCGAGCCGCGGTGTCAATTGTGTCGAATATTGCCGAGGGAAGCAAGCGAAATACTAAAAAAGATTTTAATCAATTTCTTGCCATAGCAATGGGATCTGGCGCTGAACTAGAAACTCAAATTGAGATATCAACACGATTAAAATTTGCCGATCAGTCATATTTTACAAGCGTCAACAGCTTACTTAATGAGGTAATGCGCATGCTTAATAAGATGGTCATGAGCCTAAAAACTATAAACTAATAACCATAAACTATGCGCATTTTTATCGGAAGCGATCATGCTGGATTTGAGCTCAAACAAAAGCTCATTCTCTTTATGGAGTCACTCGGACATGAGGTGGTTGACAAGGGAGCATTTGCGCTTGATGAGCACGATGATTATCCCGATTTCATTATTCCCGTTGCAGAAGAGGTCGCCAAAGATCCGTCGTCACGAGGAATTATTCTCGGCGGTTCGGGGCAAGGCGAGGCGATTGCGGCAAACCGTATTAAGGGTGTGCGAGCGGCGGTGTTTTATGGCCTGCCTGCCGCGCCGAGCACGGCGCAGGTAGGAGGACCGCTTGATATTGTTGAGCTTTCGCGTGAGCACAATGACGCGAATATTCTTTCTCTTGGCGCGCGGTTTGTAAGCGAAGGGGAAGCAGAAACAGTAGTACAGCTTTGGCTTGAAACGGAATTTTCCGGCGATGAACGACACGTTAGGAGAATCAAGAAAGTTGATAGTCGTTAGTTTTTAGAAATAATAAAACTTCTTGAACATGCAAACTAAAAACTACGAACTAAAAACTATAAACTAACTATATGGCAGAAATCATTCCCGCAATCATGCCCAAGGATTTCAAAGACCTGGAAGAAAAAGCAGGTCTTTTTTCAGGACTTGTTGATGCGGTGCAGATCGATATTATGGATGGCATTTTTGTTCCGGAAAAAACGTGGCCATATCGAGGTCTCGTAAAAGAATTTTATGAGATTGTTAGTAAAGAGCGATCATATCCCAAAGGGGAACAGATCATCTATGAGGCGGATCTGATGATAGCTCGCCCCGAAACATGCCTTAAGGGCTGGGTGGAGACTCATCTCGGAAGGATTATTGTTCACTTGGAGTCAATAGGCGATTCTGGGTATTTTTGGAAAAATTTGGGTCATAACAAATATCCTCAAATTAATAATGATGGGATTCAGAGTTTTGAATTTGGTCTTGCGATTAATATTGATACACCCAATGAAGCCCTCTATGTTGAAATTGAAAATGACCGCGCGAGAAAAAATAAATCCATTGATTTTGTCCAATTTATGGGGATTGGAAAAATTGGTTACCAGGGGGAGCCGTTTGACGAGCGAGTTGTCCCCAAAATACATGCTTTTCGTGAGAGATATAGTGATATAATGATAAGCGTGGATGGGGGAGTGAACCTCGATTCCGCTCCACGCCTCATTGCCGTAGGGGCTAATCGGCTTGTTGCTGGTTCTGCGATTTTGAAAAGCACGGATATTAAGGGAACGATAGAGAAATTCAAAAAAATAGGAACAAATTAGTATTGTAGTATGTTAGTAGATAGTATCTTAGAGTAGAACCAAACTAATTTACTAATCTACTAATATACTAAACTACTTATTAAAATATGGTATTGCGCAAAAAAAAGAATAAAGAAGTTTCTAACAACAATCTGTCAAAACAAATTGATAGCTTGTTGGCGCATATAAAAATAATTGACGAGCGTATCGATGTAAATGACAGGAAGTTATCTGATCAGATTGAAGCAGTTGCTTTTGCTGTTGCGAATATTCAAAATACACTAGCTGAGATGCGACATAAGGTAAACGGAATTAATAATCGCGTGGGTGATTTTGCGCTTAATAGCGCCAAGATAGATGAAGTGACCGCACGATTTTTGCGATTGGAGAAAAAAGTCGGTCTTTCTAAAAACTAACAACTAAAAACTTTTTTAATCATGTCCCATCTTTACGACGAAAAAATAAAAGAGCTTGAAATAAAAGCTAATGATATTCGGGAGTCGATTATCGAGATGCTCCTTGCGGCTGGCTCGGGCCACACCGCAGGTCCTTTGGGTATGGCGGATATTTTTACCCTTCTTTATTTTCATGCTTTAAAACATGACCCCAAGAATCCTTCATGGGAGGATCGCGATAGACTCGTTCTTTCCAATGGTCACATCTGCCCCGTGCTCTATGCGGCGATGGCGCATGCCGGATATTTTCCCGTTGAGGAATTAAAAACATTGCGCAAATTTGGCTCCCGCCTGCAAGGCCATCCGCATCGGGAATTTATGTCATTTTTAGAAACAAGTTCCGGACCGCTTGGCTCGGGACTCTCACAGACTGTTGGCATGGCGCTTGCGGAGCGGATCAACAAAGGAAAATCGTCCGACAAGTTTTTCTATTGTCTTATGGGCGATGGCGAGCTTGATTGCGGGCAGATCTGGGAGGCGACGATGCTTGCGGGCAAAGAGAAGCTGGGGAATTTGATCGGCATTATTGACCGCAATAATATTCAGATCGATGGGTTCACGGAAGACATTATGCCCCTTGAATCGCTCCGCGGGAAATTTGAATCGTTCAATTGGCATGTTTTGGAAGTGAACGGTCATGATTTTAGCGATATCAACAACGCGATTGAGACTGCGAAAGCGGAATTTAGCAAGCCAACGATGATTATTGCGCATACTATTCCCGGGAAAGGAGTGGATTTTGCAGAACGGAAATTCGAATGGCATGGTAAACCGCCAAACAAAGAAGAAGGCGCGGTGGCACTTGCGGAATTGCGGACGCTTGGCGGAAAGATTAAAAGTGAGCATGAGTAAATAATTATATATATTTATGGAAACTTTTTCAAAATACACTTATATTTTAGGTTGGGGTGTTTGTTTGGTGGTAGCCATTTTCTTTTCCGATACCATTCCTGACCTTTTAAACGATTATCATGTATTTAATAACACTACACCCCTGTACAGCATTCTTACGTTCATATTTTTACTTCCCATGCCATTATTTTTTGCAGTACGAGGTCTTCGCGCAGGCTATTTCAAGAAATTCTCAAAAATTCTTATTGGCTTAACGATCATTTTATTTTTTCTTAGCTTAGTTGCCATTTTTATGACACTAACGCTGGCACCACATTAAAAAACGAGTATGTTAAACATTACAACTAAACTCAACCCAAAACTTTTTTCCGCAGACATCGAACAAGCGCCGATCCGCAAAGGATTTGGCGAGGGGTTACTTGCCGCGGCGGAAGCGGATGAGCGCGTCGTGGGATTATGCGCCGACCTTACTGAATCAACACAGATGCACCTTCTTGCGAGAAAATTCCCAAATAGATTTGTGCAGATGGGAATCGGGGAGCAATCAATGGCTTCCGTCGCATCTGGCATGGCGGCGATGGGGAAAGTCCCATTCCTTACCTCATACGCGATGTTTAGCCCAGGCAGAAACTGGGAACAAATTCGCACGACTATTTGCTATAATGACCGCAACGTAAAAATTGCTGGCTCTCATGCGGGAGTTTCTGTCGGTCCCGACGGTGGTACGCACCAAGCCATCGAAGATATCGCTATTACGCGCGTTATTCCAAAAATGACGGTTATTGTGCCGGGAGATTCTATCGAAGCCAAGAAGGCGACTCTCGCGGCCGCAAAACTTCATGGCCCGGTATACATTCGCCTCGCACGCGAAAAAACTCCGATTATGACCACCGAAGAAACACCATTTGAGATTGGAAAAGCTCAAACTTTTTTCAAACCGAAGGATGGACTTGAGTGGAAAGTCGGTATTATTGCGACGGGCGCGCTTACCTACCAATCGATCATGGCGGCGAAACAATTTGAAAATGAAGGAGTCGGCGTTTCGGTGTTGCACCTTGCGACCATAAAACCTCTCGATAAAGAAGCCATTATCGCATTTGCAAAATCACACAAAGCGATTGTTACTGTTGAAGAGCACCAAGCGGCAGGGGGAATGGGTTCTGCGGTCGCGGAGCTTCTTTCACAGGAATATCCGATAAAAATGAAAATCGTGGGTGTACAGGACAAATTCGGCCAATCTGGAACGCCAGACGAACTTATCAAACATTACGGTCTTGATACGGAATCAATAAAAAATGCCGTGCAGGGTCTTCTATAGTATTTATGCAAAATAAAATTCGAGTATATATTGCAATAATAATTTCCATAAGTATCTTATTGGGGATAGAGAGCAATGTGCTCTATGCAGAGACAGGAACAAGTGACACCATCTCAACTATCTCAACTACGGATAGCGCCACAACAAACACTACTACTTCAACCTCGGGAACATCGGGAACAACTGATACTTCAAATTCAGGATCCGGTACCACTTCTACATCTGACATCACAACTTCAAATTTAAACACTACAAGTACAATAACAAGTGACAGCGATACTACTTCTGCTACAGGAACTGCGGGAACCACAGACACTACTACGTCATCAATAAACTCAACATCATGGGGTGTTTCGCTTGCCGATACAATGCCACCAGTCATAAAGCTGATTGGGGAGACGGTTGTATATGTTAAGGTGGGGGCACTGTACACCGATTTGGGCGCAGTTGCCTACGATAACGCTGATGGAGATATTACTTCGCACATAGAACATGAAAGCACGGTAAATACAGCATTTTCCGGTGCGTATCATGTGGTCTATGAGGTACGTGATCGTGCGGGGAATATGGCAAAAGTTGCAAGGAAGGTGTATGTTGTGACACCACCTTCGTCAGTTTCTCTTCCTACTACCACAACAACCAATACATCAAATACAGCATCGCCAATAAAACCAACCGCAGGTACTTCCACAGATCCTCTAAAAATAGAAACGACAAGAAATACCAGTATTATTGCTACTACTACATCTACAGCAACAAAATCAAACGATTCATTTATATTGGAAAGATATCGCCTTTTGCAAATACTTCAAGAGAGGAACATCCAGAGAGTTGAAGAGAGTGGGAATAGAGAAACCGAAAATAAAACACTCCCCTCGGAGATATCTCACGCAACCTCCACACAATCGACATCAACGCCAATCCTGGAATTACGCGAAAGAGTAGTTGAAAAAATCCAGAAAGTTGTTGAACGCGCAACGATCAATCACGAAGAAATACAGATTGACTCGGACCATGACGGAATTTCCGATTTTGATGAGTACCACATATACGGGACCGACCCCGGTGTTGTTGATAGTGACGAAGATGGCTATTCAGATCGTGCCGAGATTACCACAGGATTTGATCCAAAAAATCCAGATTTGCACGCAATTATTATATATGAAAATCCCAAGGATAGCGGAGAAGTAAAAAATAATATTCTTTCTGTTGCTGAAATTGTTGTTGCTGAAAAACAAATTGAAAATGAAAATAACACTGCACAAAGAGTTGAATTCAAAGGAAGGGGGTTGCCGAACAGTTTTGTCACCATTTACATTTTTAGCACTCCTACGGTTGTTACTATTAAGACCGACAGTGATGGTAATTGGAAATATGTACTCGACAAGGAACTTGATGATGGAAACCACGAAGTATATGTAGCGATGACAGATAATGCCGGAAAGATTCTTGCAAAAAGTAACGCTATTCCTTTTGTTAAAGAAGCAAGCGCAATAACAGTAGACCAAAATCTTCTTACGCCGATCACGAGCGGAGAATCTCCCAGTTTATTGCGCGGAAAATATTTGTACGCAGTGGTGGTGAGTATCATTTTTCTCATCGGTATTGTGTTTGTGGTTATCGGAATACGTTTTCAACCACAGTATCGTCGAGACAATAATTCTGATTCGGTTGATCGTACGGGCGATGGTAATAACTAGAATTTATTTCAAAAATAACCACGCATGATTAAAAACACCAAGAAAAATAATGCGTTTGGCTCCATTGCCGCCGAAACCCCTACGGTGGCTCTATCCACAATATCTCGTCGTGTCTCCAGTACGCCTTTGATATCGTGCCCTCGCCTCGTTTCAGATTTCCATCGACTCGTAATCTTCCTGTCTGCCGTGCTGGCACAGGCAGGCGGCAGGCAGGTGTTCTTGTTTTTGAAATGAGTTCTATGCTTGATCCACTCAAAAAAATAACATCCCACAGCATCGTGTTTTTCAAAGAGAATCCTCAGATTCTCTACACCACCTTTTTATTAATAGTGATTCCTATTGCATTTCTCGTAAGCGGACAGCAGTTTTTGGATGTTGCGCAAAAGAATCAGGAGCGTTTGGAAAAAGAGCGTATCGGGCTTATGCAGGATGTATTTGCATCCATACTTCGTGAAGGAGCATACTTTGAAACAGTAATACCCCAAGAAATAAAACCGCGAGATTCATTTTTACAGAATGTTCTCTCGGATCTTCAAGAGCAAAATCCATCTCTTGAGGCGTTTCGAGTGGCGATACATCGTGGTGGAGAAAATATTATTATTGCATCACTCAATACGGGAGAAGTGGGGAAAGACGATAGTATTAACAAGGCGCTGTATCAAACCGCCGGACTAGAAGTTGGGCAATCATTTATTTTTGAGGACTATATCGAAGGAGTGCGACATTGGAAGGCAGTGCGAGCGCTTACTGACATGGAAGGAGATATCCGTGGGTTTGTCTTTCTTGATACGTCAATGGCATATATTGACGATATTACAGCGCGCAACATACGGAGCGCATACATAATTCTTTTTGGTATTATTTTTGTCATTGTGCTCCTGCTTCTACGTCAGGCAAAAGTGGTGGATTATGCCATTTTGTATCGCAAACTCAAAGACGTAGATCAAATGAAAGACGATTTTGTTTCCATGGCTGCGCATGAATTGCGGACTCCGCTTGCAATTATTAAAGGTTACATAGGAATGATTTCCACAGAACGTCTTACTGATGAAGAGAAAGAAGATATTTCACGGGTGAATATTTCTGTTGACGGTCTTAATAATCTAGTGGGGGATATTCTTGATGTGGTAAAAATGGAACAAGGGAGTATCCACTTTGACTTGAAAGAGATTGATATTTCTGCTATCGCCAAAGACGTTACAAGCTCTCTACAAACTCTTGCGAAAGAAAAAAATCTATCCCTTTCCTTTGTAAGCACGAGTTCATCTCATATTATTGCTGATCAAGTGCGAATCAAGCAGGCACTTATCAATATTATCGGGAATGCAATTAAGTACACCCCATCAGGGGGCGTGACTGTTATGGTAGACAGAGAAAAGGGACGGGTTTCTATTCGTGTACGCGATACGGGCATCGGTATTTCTGCCGAAGATCAAAAACGGCTTTTTGGAAAATTTATTCGCATACGATCAAAAGAAACCGAAGATATTCGGGGTACGGGATTGGGCCTGTGGATAACGTTGCAGATTGTTTCTGGTATGGGGGGGCTCATTACTGTTGAATCCATCAAGGGGAAGGGAAGTGACTTCATTCTTTCATTTCCGATTACTTCAAAAGCGTAACTCATCAAATTTTGAATTTACACTTCATAGAAAAACGAGGCGTTGTGTACGCCTCGTTGATTCCCTTTGGATATTATATATTTTTTCTCCGTGCTACTGCTCCGAGTCCGATGAGTCCGGATCCAAAGAGTAAAAGTGCTGTTGGAATCGGCACTGGTTGTGTAGATGTAGACGAGGAAACATCAACCAATAGGGGAGCGATTTGATGCGATGGAGATGCGAGTACCCTAGTGTTGTTGTAACTCCAGTCGTAATCTGAAACCAACCCTGGAGCAATTGAACTATTATATAGATCGAGATACGTCATTGGTGTTTCTGCCGAGGGATCTATAAATTCTTTCAGATTTGTTCCCGGCAAAGACTCCCACATAGCCATCCATACAATTTCGTTCCATACGGCGGTCCATTTTGAATTCCCTGCATGGTAATCTGAGAGAGCACTGCCAAAGGCGATAACTCCCTTGCTATACTCTGCTGACCCAAGAACCACCGCGGGGTTTCCAGATGCTACGTCGTCGTATGTGTAGAAAGCACAGTCGGAACAAGTGATGTACCCTTCCGACGTTGGACCAATGGGAAATATTGACATTCCCGGCATTTCCATGCCGTCAATATTAAGCACAAGTACCCCAGCCCAGTACGAAACATTACTTATCGGAGTATTTACGCCGACTTCCTTACCGGGCGCTACGTTAACGGTTGCAGCAGAGGCCGTGTGTGAAAACACAACAGCAAGTAATATCAAGAAGAACACTTTGAGCGCATTCATTTTCTTCCACCCCCATATAAAGTTAATTAGTTTGTCCCTGTAAAGATCTCCTTAAACCGATTTAATAGTACATTATAAAGTACTATTTTGTCAAGTTTTCTTAAAAATCATTAAAAACTACAAAAATACAAATACATCTTCCACAAAACTTATTTTTTTATACAATAAAGTGATAATTTTTAAAGTTTCTTGGGCTGATAGTCTGCTGGGGCGGTTTTTAAATATTCCAAAAGGTCGTTCTGGAAGAGCAACCCTTCCTGTGCGCCGATCTTTTGGACGACAGACATTGAGTTGATTGGTCCCCAACGGAGTGCGTCTTCAATGCTCTTGCCAAGTGCAAGTGCCGAGGTGAATGTCGAAGCGAATGCATCGCCCGCACCGGTGCGTTCGTAAGGAGGTGCCGGATCAGGGTACGTGGGCATGAACCACGTATTTGTGCCGTCGTAGACATACGCGCCCTTTGGTCCGTCAGTAATGACGGAAATTTTAGGACCAAGCTTCTCCACCATCTGCGCGAGTTTCGCAGGATTCTCTTCCTTTGTTTTAAGAATTATTTGCGCTTCTTCTTTATTGCAGAAAAATATTTCAGTGAGTTCATAGAGTTCTTTTAACATTTCATATCCAAGTTTTATCTGAAACGTTCCTGGTTGAAACGCGAGTTTAATTGAAGAATGATTGCGTACATATTCTGCGATTTCTTTGTGATAGGGAAGTGAGTTCTCGCCAACAGAGCTGAAATAGATCCACTTTGGGGTTCCTATGTCGGGAAGCTTGTATTCATATTCTTCATGTTTAATGAGGATGGTGCGTTCCGCCTTATACCACAAAACATAGTGATAATTACTCGTTTTGTCGGCATGAATTTTCACGAAATTAGTGATAACACCGTTTGTCTTAAGGGCGTCGAGATCTTCTTTGCCATGCTCATCACCACCTACATCCGCCACAAGCGCGGAGCGCAGTCCTAGTCGTGCGGCGGCAACCGCCGCGTTTGCACTATTGCCGACCGCGGGGATAATTTTTACAAACTCATAGGGGATTTTTGAGCCGTTCACGAGGCACAATTCTTGGTCTTGTTCACCGTCAGTTTGATGCACGTGTGCTTGTTTGATGCGGATAAATGCATCGGTAGTGATATCACCAATCGCTATAAAGTCGAGATCGTCGTTCATGTCATTTCTAAAATGCTATTAAATATTTATACACATCAGTATACCACAACTCTTATGGTACAATAATACCCATGAAAACATTACGAGAAGTCATCAATGAGGCAGAATCAAACCATGTTGCCATCGGTCATTTTAATATCTCAAATATCGAAGGGTTGTGGGCGATTTTCCACGCGGCACGCAACCTCAACCTTCCGGTCATCATCGGGCTTTCAGAAGGGGAACGGGATTTTGTTGGAGTGAAGCAGGCGGTTGCGCTGGTGAAAAGTCTTCGCGAAGAATTTGATTACCCAATCTTTATCAACGCCGATCATACGTACTCGTTTGAACGCGTACAAGAGGCGGTGGATGCAGGATTTGATGCGGTTATTTTCGACGGTGCGAAACTTTCTCTTGCTGAAAATATAACAATCGCTAAACAGTGTGTGGAATATGCAAGAAGCAAAAATCCGGAGATTATTGTCGAGGGAGAGATGGGATACATTGGCACGTCATCAAAAGTTTTGGATGCGATTCCTGAAGGAGTGGATCTTTCCGAGGGAGCGCTCACTAACCCCGCGGAAGCGGCACAGTTTGTAAAAGAAACAGGTGTTGATCTTTTTGCGCCTGCGGTAGGGAACATCCATGGGATGCTTCGGAATGTTCATGATCCCCGTCTCAATATCAAGCGGGTTCATGAGATTAAGGAAGCGGTAAAAGTCCCTCTCGTGCTTCACGGGGGTTCTGGGACAGTCGATCAGGATTTCACGGACGCCATTAATTCCGGTGTTGGTATTGTGCATATTAATACGGAAATTCGGGTTGCCTATCGAGACGCGGTCAAGAAATTTGTAGAAGAACATCCCGATGAAGTTGCCCCGTATAAGATCATGAAAAGTGTTGTGAGCGCGATGGAGAAGGTTATAACGGAGCGGCTTAGGTTGTTTAATCACATGTAAAAAGTATTTTAGTATGTTAGTAGATAGTATTTTAGAAAAAAGCGTGCGTTTCTAAATTAATTACTAACCTACTAATTTACTAACCTACTAATCTACTAAACTATGAAAGTATATGTAACAAGAAAAATTCCGCAGCGAGGAATTGAAATGTTGAGAGAAAAAGGATACGAAGTTGATGTAAGCGAGAAAGATGGCGTGCTCACGAAAGACGAACTTATTGCCGCGCTTCGCGCGAAGCCCTATGATGCAGTGCTCTCGCTTCTCACCGACCCTATCGGCAAAGAAATATTTGATGCGGCTCCGAACGCTAAAATATTTTCAAATTACGCGGTGGGGTTTAATAATATCGATGTTCTGGAAGCAAAGGCGCGCGGAATCATGATCACCAACACACCGGGCGTTCTTACGGAAACGGTTGCCGAACACGCATTCGCCCTAATCCTTGCTATGACCTCGCGTATTGTTGAGGCAGATGCATTTACGCGCGCGGGCAAATATACCGGCTGGGCTCCTCTGATGTTGCTTGGCACGGACATCTCACACAAAACACTTGGAATCTTAGGCGCGGGGAGAATCGGTTCACGTGTCGCGCATCACGGGAAACATGGTTTTGATATGAATATCATTTATTACGATGTAAAACGCAATGAAGAAATCGAACAAACGACCGGTGCATCATATCGCGATACCCCTGAAGCGGTGTTGAAAGATGCTGATGTGGTGAGCATTCATGTGCCACTTCTTGATTCAACGAAACATCTCATTAATAAGGAACGTCTCGCCATGATGAAGCCATCGGCATACATCGTCAACACTTCACGCGGACCGGTAATCGATGAAGTCGCGCTCGTGGAAGCGCTTCGAAACAACGTCATCAAAGGCGCGGCACTTGATGTGTTCGAGAATGAGCCAAAATTGGCGCCAGGACTTGCGGAACTTTCTAATGTAGTGATCACGCCTCACATCGCCTCCGCAACCGAAGAAACCCGTTCAAAAATGTCTGAAATGGCGGCACAGGCGATCATTGACGCACTTGAGGGAAGAAAGCCGGTCAATTTGGTTTCATAACTCCATACTGTTGTTGGTATCTCAAAAATCCTCATAAAAATCAAGGGGTTTACATTTCCCCGTTCTTATATATAATAAGCCACTATGTTAAGTCTTAAATCACAAGCACGTGACAGCAAAATGAAACCCGCATTTCTTCGGAAACAGGGGTTGATTCCTGCTGTGTTCTACGGTCCCAAGGCAAAAACGACGTCTATTACCATCGTGCAGAAAGAGTTTAGAAAAATCTGGCGTGAAGCGGGGGAGTCTTCTATTGTTATGCTCGAAACCCCGGCGGGCAAAGTTTCAACGCTCATTCATGATGTTCAATTTGATCCGGTAAAAAGCGATCCGATTCACGCCGATTTCTATGTTATTGAAGAAGGTAAGGAAGTTGAAGTCCATATCCCCATTGAATTTACCGGTGTTGCGCCAGCAGTTAAAGAACTTGGTGCGATGCTTATCAAAGTCCTCCATGAGGTCAATATCAAAGCAATGCCGAAAGATCTTCCCCATAATCTCACTGTTGATGTTTCTTCACTTGTAGCACTCGAAAGTCAAATTTTAGTAAAAGATATCAACCTTCCTAAGGGTGTCACACTCATCACTCATGCGGACGATGTTGTTGTGTCAGTTGCGGCGGCTCGTAAAGCAGAGGAAGAAGAAGTGGTGGCACCCATTGATCTCTCAGCGATTGAAGTGGAGAAGAAAGGAAAGAAAGAAGAAGAGGGAGCAGAAGGAGAAGCCCCTGCAACATCTTCCGAAACGAAAAAAGAAACAAAAAAGTAACAATAAAACCCCCGCCTTCCTCAAGAAGGCGGGGGTTTTCCAATGGTGCCACTGTTTTGCACGTTTTCTCCACCATGGTACATTTATATAGAACCCATCTCAAAATAAATGGCGTAACGAGAGTATTTTTTCTCGTGCGAGGCGCAGTTGCGGAAAATGAGCCATATCGAGATACGGCGAGTTTGAGCGACAAGTCGTAGCCGAGAAAAAATACTCGCAGTAGCCAAGTGTTGTTACCTTTTTATTTATCATGATTTATTTTGAGATGGGTTCTCATATGAAAATGTTCTTGCAACACACATCACGCAAAAAATTTTTAGACATAATAATTATTTCCATACTCGTGCTCTTGGCGGCAAGCTTCATTTCTTATGAACGCGCTTTAGCACAGGCGACTTCGGGAGATGTTCTGTCACGTAGAGCACAGCTTGAGGCAGAGCTTTCCGGCATTGAAAAGGATATTGAATCCCAACGAAAAATTCTTGCAGAAAAACAGCGCGAGGGGGTTTCTCTTGAACGCGATATTGCAATTCTTGATGCCGAGATCAGTAAAGCGAAGCTTTCTGTTAAGGCTCGTACTATAAATATTAAAAACATTGAGGAGGACATAGGGTTGAAATCAAATACGATTGGCAATTTATCCGATAAGATTAATCGCGAAATCGCTTCGCTTGCGCAACTTCTTCGGAAGGCTGATGAAATTGAATCATCTTCGCTCGTTGAAGTCGTTCTCTCCAGCACGAGTATTTCTGAATTTTTTGCAGATGTAGATGCATTTGAAGCAATAAAAAGTAGTCTCAGCAACTCAATTAATGCTGTAGAGGCTGACAAGGTGGCAACCGAACGCGAAAAAAATAATTTGGAGGAAAAAAAATCTGAAGAGTTGTCATTGCGCCAAGTTCAGGAACTTGAAAAGAAACGACTTGAGCAGAATGAAATCCAAAAACAGCAGATTCTTAAGGTTACTAAAGGTAAGGAAAAAGAATATCAAACAGTTCTTAAATCAAAAGAAAAAAGTGCAGCTTCGATTCGAAGTGAACTTTTTACCCTTCAGGGTTCCAAAGCAATTCCGTTCGAAAAAGCACTTCTGCTTGCTAATCGCGTGCTCGCAAAAACTGGTGTACGTCCTGCATTCCTCCTTGGTATTATCGCGGAAGAGTCAAACCTCGGACAAAATGTGGGAACAGGGAACTGGAAAGTGGATATGAAGGCTCCGAGAGATACCGAACCATTTTTGAAGATTACTGCGGCTCTCGGACTCGACCCCGATAAAATGCCGGTATCAAAAAAAGCATGGTATGGGTACGGGGGTGCAATGGGACCCGCGCAATTTATTCCCTCCACATGGGTGGGATTTCAAGACCGAATCGCAAGCCTTACAGGGCATAACCCCCCCAATCCATGGGATCCAGAAGACGCATTTATGGCAGCAGGAATGTATCTTTCTGACAATGGTGCTTCTACTAAGGTTGCAAAAGACGAACGATATTCTGCGCTCTGCTATCTTGCTGGATGTAAAAATGCCCAAAAATCATCGTACGCATTTTATGGCGATGATGTCATGGAACTCGCAACAAAATATCAGCGTCAAATCGATATCTTGCAGGGAAATTAAGTGTATTGTGTATGGGGTATTGAGTATAGTATATCGAATATGGAGGACAAAAAAATTGAACATTTTACTGACCTTAATGCGTGGAAAGAGGCACACAAATTCGTCCTTCTCGTCTACCATATTACCGAGAATTTTCCTGACAAGGAACGATTTGGTCTAACAAATCAATTGCGTCGTGCGGCGGTATCAATTACATCAAATATTGCAGAAGGATTTGGGCGCGGGACAAAAAACGACAAAGTACATTTTTACACCATTGCCAAAGGATCATTATTTGAAACTCAAAACCAAGTTTATATAGGAAAAGATCTCAAATATCTTAATCAAAATCAATTTCTTGAATTTGAACAACAGGCAGACATTGTTTCTCGGCTTATCACAGGCTTAAGAAGGGCTGCTATGGACAGAAAATAAATAATGCGATATATTGCAATTCTTGGTGGATACCCAATTCACCATACACTATACTCAATACACACTTATGAAAGACATACACCCAACATACTATCCAGAGGCAAAGGCTACCTGTGCTTGTGGTAAGAAGTTTACCGTAGGATCCACCATGGAAAAACTTGAAGTGGAAATTTGCAGCGCATGCCATCCATTCTTTACCGGAGAAGAAAAAATCCTCGACACCGGCGGACGCGTTGAGAAATTTAAGAAACGCCAAGCTGCGGCGAAAAAGAAGTAACATCAGTACAGCTTCAGCAGCTTCGTTGGCTTCAATAGCTTCTTAGGTTTTGATCCCATGAAGCTTTGGAAGCTAGAACCTTATGAAGCTTTTTTACCATGGTTGATCTTGAAAAATATAAAAAAAGCAACAAAACGCTCTATTTTGCACAGGAATATGAGCGGCTTTCGCGTGAAGAAAAGTCGCTTCAAGATCTTACCGAAAAAGATCTTGAAATGAAAGCACTTGCAGTCGAAGAAATCGAAGGGCTCAAGGCGCAAAAAAATAATCTTCTTGCACAAATGGACGAAATTCTTGCCACATCGGAGAAAGAAGAACAGGAGTCGCCTCGAAAACTTGTTCTTGAGGTACGCGCGGGAACTGGGGGAGAAGAGGCGGCAATTTTTGCCGAAGACCTTGCGATGATGTATGAAAAATATGCCGTGCAGAAAGGCTGGGACTTCAAAAAACTCGATGAGTCGCGAAGCGAGCTTGGGGGATACAAAGAAGCATCGTTTGAAATTGACGGCTTGGGCGCGTACGATCTTTTGCAATATGAAACAGGGGTTCATCGCGTACAGCGTATTCCCGCAACAGAGAAATCCGGCAGAATACACACCTCCACCGCCTCCGTTGTGATCATGCCCGTGCGAGACTTTAAAAATACTGAAATCAATCCAGCCGATCTCGAAATGGAATTTTCCCGTTCAGGGGGCGCCGGTGGACAAAATGTAAATAAAGTTGAAACCGCAGTGCGTATCATCCACAAACCGACGGGGCTTGCGGTGCGATGCACGAGTGAGCGAAGCCAGCTTAAAAACCGCGAAAAAGCCATGTCCATCCTTGTCGCAAAAATTGAATTGGCAGAGCGCGAGCAGGAACACAAAAAACTTTCGGCAGAACGAAAACAACAAATTGGAACCGGAGATCGTTCAGAAAAAATAAGGACGTACAACATACTCCAGGATCGTATCACCGACCACAGAATCAAAAAATCATGGAGTAATATCGAGAAAATCTTCGCCGGATATCTTGACCCGATCTTGGAGTCTTTTGGCGAGGAAATTCTTAAGGCACAGGATTCTCCACAAGATTAATCCTGATTGAAAAGTAAGTTCAAAAATGCTATGTTTTTTATAGAGTGAGATTTTCTTGCATCTGTGCCGGCAGATTCCCGGAAGTACACCACAAAGAAAGGATAAGATTATGAACACGAAATTCATAGGTAGTGTCGATGTGGACGACCAATTCGAATTGATTAATACTTTCAATATTATTGTGCCGAAAGGTTATAATCACTCTAAACGTTTGGATTTGTTCAGTAAGGAACACCGCAGGGCGTTTTACTATTATAATGATGCCATCACTGATAAGAATTATGCCAATGCTACAACGAAACTCAAGCCATCGTGCAAGCTCAAAGTAAAGATCTTTGAGTTCAAGAAGAGTGTTTCTTCAAAAGTTTGTATGGCCAAACTGCGTTCGGAAAAAGGCATTCTCGTCGGTGCTCAAGGAGTAACACTTGCCTGGGAGCAGAAACAGGAAGAATTGCCGGTCAATCGGTGGTCCATTTCTCTTGATGAGGAAGAAGCGCTCTGGAAAGATGCTGAGGGCAACAGTAGAGTGCCATGCATAAACCGCTTCTCGGTTGTGGATTTCAGGTTTGACCTCGGCGACTTCAAAGAGATTTGGCATAACGCCTACTCTCTCCTCTGTTTCTGTAGCGCCGACTAGTCCTTCGGTTTTTTTGACACTTAGTTCGTTAATTCATGTCTTCAATCTTTAGACTCTTTGAGCCCCTTAGTCAAATTTATTTTGGCGGGGGCTCATTTTTTTTGTATACATTTAATATTCGTCTATTTTCTTGTCTTACGCTCTACGCTTCACGATATGGCGCTTGCATTGCCAACCGTTTTTTGATAGGATATCCCCCATGCCGCTTACCAAGGAGAAAGAAATCAATACTGAACTTATCGAAAAAATGTTCAAAGCAGGAGCTCACTTCGGCTATTCGAAGTCGCGTCGTCACCCATCTGCGAAACCCTATATTTTTGGCGCAAAAAATAGCGTTGAAATTATCGATCTTGAGAAAACTCAAGACCTCTTGATTACGGCAAGAGAATATGTCAAATCGCTTGCGCGTGAGGGGAAGAAAATCCTATTTGTGGGCACTAAAAACGAAAGTCGTTCTGTAGTAAAAGAAGGCGCCGCTTCAATCGACATGCCGTATGTAGAGATTCGTTGGATTGGGGGAACTATCTCCAATTTCATACAAATCAAGAAACGCTTGGCTCACCTCGAAGATCTTATGCAGAAACGGGATACAGGCGGGCTCGCTATGTATACTAAAAAAGAAAGACTTTTATTTGATCGCGAGATCGAGCGTCTATTAAGAAAGTTTGAGGGACTTTTATCTATGAAAGAACTTCCTGCGGCATTCTTTGTTGTTGATTCTCGCAAAGAACATATTGCAATACAAGAAGCACGAGATAAACGTATTCCAATCATAAGTGTTTCTAATTCCGACTGTAATATTAAAGAAGTTGATTATCCAATCCTCGCGAATGACTCATCGGTCGCGAGTGTGAAATTTTTTGTTGAACAAATCGTTTCGGCATATAAAGAAGGACGAGCAGGGATGGAAACAAATTAAAAATCAAAGTTCAAAATTAAGGAATCGCCAAAGGCGATACAATAATTTTACATTTTGATATTTGCACTTTGAATTAACATGATGTTCTAAACCGTAGACAGCACATGAATATAAAAATAACAACAGAAGATGTAAAAAAACTTAGAGATAAAACCGGCATTTCCGTTATGCAGTGTAAAAAGGCTCTTGAGGAAGCAGAAGGCGATGAACAAAAAGCGCTTGCTATTTTGCAAAGCAAGGGAAAAGAAATTGCTTCAAAAAAAGGAGAACGAACACTCGGAGCTGGAATTATCGCATCCTATATTCACAGTAATGGTGCTATCGGTGCTATGGTGGAACTTTCTTGCGAGAGTGATTTTGTTGCAAAAAATGAGGAATTTAAAACTCTTGCATATGATATTGCAATGCATGCTGTCGCCTTGAATCCAAAATTTGTATCTGATGCCCATATTAAAGACGAGGATCGTACGGTTATAACAGCCCTCTTTGCCGAAGAAGTCGCAAAGTCTGGCAAGCCAAAGAATATTCAGGAAAAAATGTTAGAAGGGAAACTCGGTACGTATTTCAAAGAACAAACACTCCTAGACCAATCGTTTGTAAAAAATCCCGATATTACCATAAAGGGTTTAATTGATAGTGCGATACAGAAGTTTGGTGAACGAATAGAAGTGGCACGATTTACAAGGTTTTCGGTTCTCGGTCGCTAATGAGTTAGTATTATGTACATTCTCATATTTATATTTTCATTCTCACTATTGGGAACGGTCTTCATAATCGGCTATAAGGTCTTGATGCTTCGAAAATATGGCATCGAGGCTATCCCTGGACGTATTACGCCCTTAAGTGAGCAGGCGCATTCTCTTGAGCGTCATCTCGGTACATTTCTTCGAACACGTCTAAGGCAATACCTAGAAAAAAGTATTTTTTGGTTTAAAACAGTTTGCGTCCCTGTAGTTATCCATGCTACGAAAGGTGTTATTATCATGGTCATTCATAGCATTAGATACGTTCGAAATCGGTTCTTTCATGGTGTAGATTCATTGAGAAATAAAAATACTCCCCACGATGACCTGCCAGAGCAAGGGCGCCCGCAGTCAGGCGCCTCATCTTTTTTTCTCAAGGATATTACCGAGCATAAGAAGAATTTGAAAAACGGAAACGGTCGCTAGTTATTTTACTCCGTACATTCTCTCTTGCAGGTCGATAAAAAATTCGATACCATGTGTCCTGTGCCGCCTTAGCTCAGTTGGTAGAGCAACACTTTTGTAAAGTGAAGGTCCTCGGTTCAAATCCGAGAGGCGGCTCCAGAATCAGACTTTCGGACAAAAGACCGACTTTTTGATGGGACGCGCTTTGCGCGTCCCACAACCAACACTCGCGTTGCACCACGGGGAATCAAATGTCCCGATTGTAAACCTTTATGGCGGAGTTTATTTTATAGGTAAAGAAAATTTTAGGGTATTCTAAGATATTTTCCCTACGTTGTTTATTTATGCCGGATCATATAACAGTTTAAGTTTATCGAGTCCTCGATGCACCTGCACGGCAATAGTGTTTTTTGATTGTCCCGTGATGAGGGATATTTCTTTGAGTGATAAATCTTGTATGAAGCGCATGCGCATTACCTTTTGATATTTTTCAGGGAGATGCTGAATCAAGAGAAGTGCCGCTCTTCCGTCGAGTACATCAAAAATACTATCGGAATGGCCAGTGCTCGGTTCAAACCCTTTTTCGAGAAGAATATCAAGCGAGGTTGTTTTGTGTTTCCGATATTGATCCACAATCAGCTGATTAAGGACGTGGTAAAGAAAGGCTTTCATCACGTCAATTTTCCCTCCTTTGACAAGATACATCCACGTTTTCATAAAAGTATCTTGTACTAAATCTTCACCAATTGCACGGTCGTGTATCTTAAAAAATGCATGAGCATTAAGTCCCTTCTCATAATCATGGTGCGCAACGGCTAAGACACTTTGTTGTCGAGTCTTTTGTTTTTGGGTGATCATACATTATGCAAATTATGACGCTATTCTATTGCGCGAGTATTACAACAGTACCATGAATAATAGATTGATAGCTATATTCCCTCGCTGCGAGGCCCTTGTACTTGCCCAGCTTCATCATACTCTACTACACTCCTATTACAATGAAGTTTTAATGAAGAGGAATTACCCTGACGCAAGACTATATAAAGCCGCACCTCGATAACGAGTTGCAATAATCCGCATCCTTAAGCGGCATTGATACTATGAAAACAAATAAAAAAGGTGTTGCACAAACTCTTGAGCCTGTCAGGGCTGATTTTGTCGAGCGGTTGTGGGAAGAAAGCTGGACTTATATTAAGACAGTTGTAGATGTCGTGCGCGAGCCGGTGTTAATTCTCGATAAAGATCTGCGTGTAATGGCAGCCAACGAATCTTTCTACCGGATGTTCCAAGTAGAACTAAAAGATACCGAAGGTAAGGTTGTGTATGAACTCGGAAATGGTCAGTGGAATATCTCCTCTCTGCGAAAACTTCTTGAGGACATTCTCCCTAAAAATACCTTTTTTAAGGGTTTTGAAGTTGCGCATGAATTTCCTTTTATTGGACGCAAGGTAATAATCTTAAATGCCCGCCAGATTCATCCGAGAGAAGATACCACTTCAGGAATATTTCCGCCCATCATCCTGCTTGCGATGGAAGATGTCACAGACATGATGGTGGTAGCCGAAACGCTTGCCAGTCATGCAAATCATATAGAAGCTAAACACACAGCTCGAACAGATAAACTAGAGGTCCATATTGGAAAGTTAGAAAAACAAATTAATGAGCTTAAAAATAGGTCATAAAACGTTTCAAAGATAGTTGTAATACACCCGTCTTTGAAACGGCATCTATAATAAGGGTCTACATTTTTACTAAAGAAATTAATTTTTAAACACTAAAATTCATGAACAATACTACGGCGATTATTGGGGGAATAGCGGCAGTCATTATCATTGGGGGATTGATCATTTATAGCACAGGAAACACAACGCCACCTTCAATCAATGTTCCATCGACTCTTGCTGGTTCGACAAATACTAGCCCTACCACTACGTCGGGTGAAACACAAACTCCGGAGGCACCCATCGTGTTGACCAGTGCCAAGGCCTATCCCACTGATACAACCGTTGTTCTTTCTGGCAGTGTGACTCCGAATGGTGCGTTTACAAGTTACTGGTACGAATTTGGTGCGACGGAAAGTCTTGGGAATAAAACATCAAATCAAACAATCGGTTCAGGTTATACCACAATCCCAGCTCCTGCCTACATCACAGGATTTTCCAAGGATACGTCCTATTTCTTCCGTCTGGTAGCCCTAAATCAATTTGGCACAGTCACGGGGAGTAAGTATTCCTTTCAAACAACACATGGTGTACCATCACCCGTTGGCAGTATTCCTAATGTAAAAACATTGACGGCAGATGGTATATCAAGAAACACTGCAAATTTAAATGGGGAAGTGACACCGAACAAAGTGGGGACAATGCATTGGTTTGAATATGGTCAAACCGCAAACTTAGGCAATACGACCGCCCTTGTATCTGTTGGGGATGGAAGCACGAAGGTTCCTGCATCAGTATCATTTTCTGATCTCAATCCTGCAACGACTTACTATTTCCGACTGAACGCTCAAAATCAATTTGGCACCGTGAACGGAACAATTCTTAACTTTAAAACCTTAGGCCCGGTCACAGTTTCCAACGCCCCTTCGGCAACAACCAGAGCGGCAGGCACGATTGGCACAACGACGGCTACCCTTCATGGGACAATAGCACCGAATAGCGCAGAAACAACCTATTGGTTTGAGTATAGTACAAATTCACTTTTTAAGTCATCTCTGCTTACAACGACTGACAAAAAAGTAGTTGGTGCTGCAATGAGCCCGGTTACTGTTGAGGTTTTGGTCGACATTTCTTCTCTGAAGGGAAATACAAATTATTACTTCCGCGTGGTAGCAGAAAACCCCCGAGGGTTAGTTCGCGGAGAGCGCCAAACATTCAGAACAAAGTAGTGTTGAAATCATAATTAACGTAATTAAATAAATTAATAAAAAATATATGACCACCGTAATTAATACTCCCGGAACCGGGAACGAATCAGATTCATCGGCAAGCATCGTAATCCTCGTTATCGTCCTACTGGTGGCTGGGGTGTTGTTCTTTATCTATGCGGTGCCGGCAATGCGTAATAGCGGAGCCGCTCCGCAAAACAGTACTATAGATGTGAATGTTAAGTTACCTGTGGATACAACACCCCCACCATCACCTACTCCAACACCCTAAACTTCTTAATATTAAGGTAGGTTAGAAATCTAAAATAATAAAATTCATGGACTCATTTAATTCTCCAAGTACGAAGCCACTCTATCGAGGCACGCAAATTGTTTGGTACATTTTGGGTCTTATTGAAGTGCTGCTTGTCTTTCGGTTTGTGTTGCGGTTATTGGCGGCAAATCCTGATGCCGGTTTCACTAGTTTCATTTATGGAGTAACCTATATTTTCGCCGCTCCATTTCTTAATGTCTTCGGTGTTACACAGGTGGCAGGCAGTGTTTTTGAGTGGACGACGCTTCTGGCGATGTTTGTGTACTGGGTGTTGGCTGTCGGCATTATTAAATTATTTCTTATGGGGAAGACAGTGTCGACGCCTGAAGCCGCGGTTGAATTAAACAAGCAAGAACGTAATTAAAAAATAATTAACAAGTAATTAAAAAATTTATGGGAATAATTCTTTGGATCATCTTTGGTGCGTTAGTCGGTTGGATTGCTTCGCTTATCATGAAAACAGATGGAGAACAGGGTGCAGTGCTTAATATTGTTGTTGGCATTGTTGGCGCTGTCATTGGCGGCTGGATTATGAGTGTTGTTGGTGAAAGTGGAATAAGCGGTTTTAACCTTTACAGTTTATTGGTCGCACTTCTCGGAGCCGTCGTCCTTATTGCTGTCGTAAAAGCGTTGCGACGCGCGTAGTTATAAAAGTCGATTATATTTGATAAAAAATATCATACACATGAGAAAAAATAATAAGAATTCAATGGTAACCGCATTAGCTATTTTCCTCGTGCTCGGTCTCACTGGGCCGATTACTACGCTCGCAGCCGGTCCAGCAGGAGTTGTTCTTGGATCAGCGGGTAATTTTGTGATTCTCACAAAGTCAGGAATTTCAACTACCGGGTCAACTTCAATTACCGGAGATATTGGAGTGAGTCCAATTGCCGCAAGTGCCATAACTGGATTTGGATTAATAATGGATGTTTCAAATACATTTTCGACGTCAGCTCAAGTAATCGGAAAAGTATATGCAGCCGACTATACGCCTCCTACCCCAACTACCATGACCACTGCGGTAAGCGATATGCAAACTGCGTACACTGACGCCGCGGGAAGAACAAATCCAACGTCGACGGAATTAGGTGCTGGGAATATTGGTGGGATGACACTCGCTCCGGGACTTTATAAATGGAGTACTGGCGTCACCATACCAACAGATGTCACGCTCTCTGGTGGTGCAAATGATGTCTGGATCTTCCAGATTGCACAAAATCTCACCGTGAGTTCCGCTACGAAAGTAATTCTCACCGGTGGCGCACAGGCTGCTAACATCTTCTGGCAGGTTGTCGGTCAAACAACACTGGGAACAACATCTGTCTTTAATGGAACTATATTAGATCAAACAGCGATTGTGCTCAACACTGGTGCACGACTCAACGGTCGCGCGTTCGCACAGACCGCAGTTACGCTCGATTCAAGCGCTGTTACCAAGCCAACTACCATAGCTCCGACACCAGCCCCAACTTCTACAAGTTGTGTTCTTACAAATGGTTCAGTCGGCAATATTCCAATGGGAACAAGTGCTATTTTTAGTGCCTCTGGTGGTAATGGTATATTCAGTTGGTCTGCTCCGGGAGCTTCTCCGTCTTCAGGTGTCGGAACAACGTTTACCTCTCTTTACAATAATTGGGGAGCATTCACGGTTACGGTTACCTCTGCTTCTTTAAGTGGAAGTTGCAATGTTAATGTTGTTACGATTCCACCGACACAACCAACACCTCCTTCGACAGGTGGAGGGCAGGCAACTCCGACTTCGCCAACATCATCAGATACTAATATTATTGCTTTACAGACCAAACTCAACGGATTATTAGCGACCGTACAGTCGCTCCAAGCACAACAGGTAGCACAACAAAGTTCTTTCGCCCCGAGTCTTCCTAATACAGGGCTTCCCCCTGAAGCTGAAGGGAACAATATTCCATGGAATACTGTTATCCCAACTATAATTTCCATTGCCCTATTCTCATTCTATCTAGTTCAAAAGAAATGGGGAATTTGAGTCTTATGGTATGAAGAGTTGATAAATTTGCTTGTTCTCACTACTCCTGGTGAGTTAAAAGAGTCAGACCAAGGCAAGTCTGGCTCTTTTAAATTCCCACGAATCCCGTTAGAGGACGCTATTGTGTATGATATAAATATCTATATCCATTGCAGTACAGCTTAAACACAAATAATAAATATGGCAGATAGCATCAATTGATTACAATTTGCTTTTAACAAGATGAATTTCCCAAAAATTTTATTAACCCGCCGAATACTGGTATTAGTCAGTCTCGCAGGCCTTTTACTTTCTCTGGAACTTATTTTTCACGCTATCCTAAAAAGTTCAATTCAGAGCGACTTGATACCGCTTACTGCAGGTACCACCGCTTTTAATGAACAAGGAAAAATGAATCTTGGGCTGCCGGTGCGTCTTAAGATTCCAAGGATTAATGTTGACGCTACTGTCGAGTATGTTGGCCTTACGCCCGATGGAGCAATGGATATACCAAAAACCGCGAGTAATGTAGCGTGGTTTAATCCCGGGTCGCGTCCTGGGGAGAATGGCAGTGCGGTTCTTGCCGGACACTATGGATGGAAAAACGGGAAAGCATCGGCATTTGATAATTTATATAAATTACGCAAGGGCGATAAGCTATATGTTGAAGACGATAAGGGTGTGACCACTTCCTTTGTGATGCGTGAAAGCCGAAGGTATGACCCCGAGGCGGACGCTTCAGGCGTATTTATCTCAAATGATGGGAAATCACACCTTAACCTCATTACCTGTGAAGGAGTGTGGGATAATGTTTCCAAAAGTTATTCCAAGCGTCTCGTGATATTTGCTGATAAAGAGTAGGGAAGTTGATGTTGGTTCGCGTAAAAGATTGGGGTGACTAGAAACACTTCACTATTGAAAGAGGCGTCATTTTTACAGTGTCTGATTTTTCTGTATAATAGGCACATGAAGAACATCTCTCCAATAGAAGTTTCCCAAGGCCTGCCTGCCGCGTCGCATGGCTCCGCGGCGCAGGCAGGACACCTGCACCCCTTGACCACCACGTTACGTGAAATAGTATCTATTTTTTCTTCTCTGGGATTTGAGGTTGCGGAAGGCCCTGAAATAGAGAGCGAATACTACAATTTTGATGTTCTCAATGTCCCCAAGGACCACTCTTCGCGAGACATGCAGGATACCTTTTGGCTCAAGGGCGTTAAGGAAACAGTGCTTCGCACACATACGTCGGCAGTGCAGGTTCATTATATGGAGCAGAATAAGCCCCCCTTCGCGATCGTGGTGCCCGGTCGTGTGTTTCGACATGAAGCAACAGATGCAACGCACGAGGTGCAATTCTACCAGATTGAAGGGCTTGTCGTCGGGAAAGACATTTCTCTCGCGCATCTTAAGGGAACGCTTGAACTTTTCTTTAAAAAACTTTTTGGAGAAAAAAGCACAATACGATTTCGTCCAAGTTTTTTCCCATTCGTCGAGCCAGGTGTTGAGATCGATGTATTGTGTTTTAAGTGTGCGGGGAAGGGCCTGCTTGCCGCGTCGCACAACTCCGCGGCGCAGGCAGGCTGTAACTTGTGCAAACAAACCGGTTTTATCGAGGTCATGGGCGCAGGGATGGTGCATCCGAATGTTTTAAAAAACGCCGGTATTGATCCTCGGCAGTGGCAAGGCTTTGCATTTGGTATGGGTGTTGATCGATTGGTAATGAACAAATACGGCATTGATGATGTCCGCCTTCTGTATTCGGGAGACTTGAGATTAGTTTGTCAGTTTTAAAGTTGATAAGTTTATTAGTTATATATGGCAACAGGACTTGAAAATTTGAATATTTATAAACTTGCAGCAGAGCTTGAAGTTGAGGTATTTCATCTAACAAAAAAATTTCCACATGATGAAATATATCGAAGCACCGATCAGTTACGAAGGTCTTCAGCGTCTGTTTCCAATAATATCGCCGAGTCGTACCATAAACGTTCTATAAAAGAAAAAGTGCGAATTCTTAACGATATTGTGAAAGGGGAAGCAGAAGAAACACGCAAAAATTTGGAAATTTGTCTCAAAAAAGGATTTCACAATGACAGGGAAATCCCCGAAAAATATTTATCGCTTTTGAAAATGGTGAGTGGTTATATACGATTCGTTAAGGAGCAAAAACCAACAAACATATCAACAAAAAAACCAATAAACTAAGATGTTAATCTCTTATAGCTGGCTCCAATCATATTTTAAAGAAAAACTTCCATCTCCTGAAAAAGTTGCGGAGCTTTTGATTTTTCACGCATTTGAAGTCGAGTCTATTGAGAAAAAGGGAAATGATGCGATTCTTGATGTTAAAGTTCTACCCGACAGAGCACACGATGCTCTCTCACATCGTGGCATCGCAAAAGAACTTTCAGTTCATTTGAATTCAAAAATCAAAAATCAAAAATCAAAATTACAAATTAAAAGTGAAAAATTAGAAGACGACATATCTATCAGTATTGAAGAACCTAATTTGTGTCGCAGATATGTTGGAAGAAAAATTCTGGGAGTAAAAGTCGGACATTCGCCCCAGTGGCTCATTGAAAGACTTGAATCAATCGGGCAAAAATCCATCAACAATGTTGTTGATGCGACAAATTTCGTTATGTTTGATCTTGGTCAGCCACTTCACGCCTTCGACGCTCTCAAGGTGGACAGTGGTATCATTGTGCGAAATGCGGAGAAAGGGGAAAAGATAACTACACTGGACGGGAAAGAAGTCGCACTTGATGGCGAAACGCTCATTATTGCTGATGGGAAATCTGCACTCGCAATTGCTGGCATCAAAGGAGGTAAAAAGGCGGAAATTAATTCTGATACGACAAACATCATTCTTGAAGCGGCGAATTTTTCTCCAGTAAATATCAGAAAAACTTCTCGTCGATTGGGAATCCAGACAGACTCATCAAAACGATTTGAAAACGAGCAATCACCAGAAGGTGTGGAAGAAGCCATGGAGAAAATCACAGCACTTGTTGTGGAAGTCGCAGGAGGAAAAGACACAAAGGTTGGCGATGTCGTTGATATATATCCGCGCAAGCCCGCACCATATGTTGTCGGTGTTTCAACGGAAGAAGTAAATCGCATTTTGGGAACTAATATATCGGAAAGAGAAATCACATCAATTCTCTCGTGTGCAGAGTTCTCACACAGGGGCGTTTCTTCTCCCATTAAAGAAGTTTTAGGACGGGCAACGACACTCATTGATGTTCCGTACAAATTTGGAGCAAGTATCGTGTACGATGCTCCGCGTGCCTTTGATTGCTCATCGTTCATTGCGTATCTTTTTGCACAAGCGGGGGTTCAAATCCCGCGTATGGCAGTGGATCAGTATGCCTATGGAGAAGCAGTGAGCGAGAAAGAATTAGAACCGGGCGATCTAGTGTTTTCAAATACCGGAGCAGGGAAAATATATTACGAAACAGTTGAGTTTATGAAAGGGATAAAGATTCCTGAAGGAGTCGACCACTGTGGCTTGTATATGGGAAATGGAAACGTTATCCATGCCACGCGCGCGACAGGAAAAGTGGTGATGGAGAGTATGTCCGAAAGTTCCCCGTTTAAAAACATTATGGGGTATCGCCGTATACACGAAGCTCTTTCCCCTCGCCTTGTGGTCACGGTTCCTTACTGTCGTCTTGATGTGCGCATCAAAGAAGACCTCGTTGAGGAAATCGGAAAAGCATACGGCTATGATAAAATTCTTCCTAAACAACTTCCTCAATTTGAAAAAATTCCTGCTATCAATAAGGAATTTTATTACACGAATAAAATAAAAAACATTCTGATTGAAGAAGGATTTTCTGAAATATACACTTCATCGTTTACAGACACAGGAGATGTTGCTGTTGAAAATCCGATTGCGGGAGATAAGGGTTTTCTTCGGAGCAACCTTTCGGATGGATTAACGAAAAGTCTTGAGATAAACATAAAAAACGCGCCACTTCTCCAAGTGGATGTTGTTAAAGTATTTGAAATTGGAAAGGTGTTTGAAAAGAAGGGGGAGTCCCTTCACCTTGCTTTTGGGATTAGGAATACTTTAGGATACAAAGGTGACAAAGCATTTGAAGCAATAAAAAAGGTATGCATGAAACTTTCTCATGAACTAGGACAAAAGCTTAAAGAACACAGCGAACACTCAGTGAATGAAGCAATAACACAGATTGATTTTGATGAACTGCTTACGGGGCTTCCTGAATCAAAATCGTACGAACACACACTTAAGGTATCAAAAAAGGAAGCGGTCTATAAAAAGATATCTTCCTATCCGTTCGTACTTCGGGATATTGCCATATTCGTGCCCGCGGGGGTCGTACTAGGCGATATTTCCTCGATAATAAAAGAACACGCAGGGGAGTTATTAGCAAGAGAACCAAAACTCTTTGACCGATTTGAGAAAAAGAACAAAGAAACGGGAGCAATTGAAAAAATCTCATACGCATTTCAACTCGTATTCCAATCGGGAGAAAAAACACTTACGGATGGTGAAGTAAATACTATCATGCAAAATATTACTGATGCGCTTAATAATAAAAGTACTTGGCGGGTACGATAAATCGACAAATAATATGGAAAATGTATATATAATAATTTTTATGTTCACAACAGGTGTAATAATTTGCACACCATTCCTTGTTTTTGGTTACTTTAAAAGAAAGCTACGTTCAAGTCGTCTGCAAGCGCTTGCACGTGAGTTTGGTTTGTCATACAAAAAAGGTATTTCTCCGCTACAATATGGTTTTAAATATCCTTTTTTAAACCCTGCTTTTTTTGAATGCAATATTATTGAGGGGGCTATTCTTACTAAAAAAATCAGGATTTATGATCATTATCGTGGCGATCGACCCAATTATGCTTTCTCTCGCGGTTTGATGAACTTCATCGACCTTGGGGGTCCATGGAATCGTGGCACTAGAATCTATATTGATGAATGTCCGTATCGCATAAAACCGAACCATTTTTTATTTGCATCCATAAAAGATATTTACAATGTTTTGAATAATTTAAAGAACAACAAACTCCCCGATACTTTTCTAAAAGCACTTTAAAAATATATTTAGATTAAAAATTTGAATGACAAACATTCTTGCCGTTCCATACTACTCTCAAAAGATCGATGTTTCAGATCCGCACTGGAAAGACCGCGCATGTGGCATCCTGTGTCTTAAAATGGTCCTTGATTTTCTCGGCGCAAAAACACCTTCTTCAGATGAATTTGTTAAGGGGGGAATGTCCGCCGGTGCATATGGGGAATGGGGATGGACGCACGCAGGACTTGTTTCTGTTGCATCATTATTTGGGGTTACTATGGAAAGAAAAGAATTTCGCTCGCACGATTCTCGTGAAGCAAAAAAACTTCTCAAGGAAGGTATTAATGAGCTTGTTTTGTCCATTGAAAAAGAAAAACCCGTGCTCATATCGGCAATCAAAAAATGGGTGGAGACTAAAAAATTTCATATGATGATTGTAGTGGGGTTTGAGATGGATGAAGGAGTTCTTAAAGGCTTCTATTATCATGATCCCGATGCCTATACTCCACGTGAAGGGAAGGACCAGTTTGTGTCCATTGAAACCTTTAAAAAGTACTGGCGAAGGATGGCTATTTTTGTTGATTTTAAAGGCTTTTTATAGACCCAGTGATTCCAAGCTATTGGGATATTACCACCCGAAAAACTTAACAAAACTAGATAATAGGTGTATGATAGGGGTCATAGTTCTTTGATAAGACTTGCGAGTGGTGATAGCGAAAAGTAGCTTGCTTTCATGAGAGTAGGCCATTCCTCGCTATGACCACACAGACCATGGTTCCTCCTCGGATCAGGGGAATAGAGACGGGCAAATTAGCCCAAGGAGATACAATGAGCACAGAATCCGCAATTGCTGAAGTTATGCCGGGTAAATTGAATGCATTGGTGAAAAATATCATGCGTCAAACCGGCGAGACCGATGCTAACAAAGCTGTCCGGTTAATCAATTCTGGTGAATGGGTGTTGACAAAAGTCGCACAGGCGATCAAAAACATCCTCGAATCTGTTGGAACGATCGTTGTTTCTGCTACCATCGGCACGTTCATTGCCCGCGAGAAGTTTGTGGTGGGCACTGACTGCAAGACAAGGGTGAAAATCAACCACATTAGCAACGACTTCACCGAATGGTTTCTCTCCGGTGGGGGAAAGATAGAAGATCCGATCGGTGAACAAACCCTTCGCTATCAGGCGTTGAAACAGTCCTCGATAGACAGTCCCATCATCGCTGAGCTTGGTGGCGAACCGAAAGTTGAAACGACACTGACGGAAGTTTTTTCCCTCATGGAGAAACAGCCGAACGGCGAAGAAGGTGTATTGCTCAACAATGGTTGGGCCAACATCTTCTATGTCCGAGACAAAAACAACATCCTTCGCACCGTGCACATGTACTGGTATGGCGGCTGGAACGCCCATGCGTACTCCGTTGAGTACCCGATCACGCGGCACGATGGCTGTCGGGTGTTCTCTCGCAATTCTGTCCTTGAATCCTCTGCCACTGTGTCGATGTAAGTCTGACTCTTTGCCCCTTGGATACTTTGTCCAAGGGGTTTTATTTTGTATACCAAAGATGCAATCGCGCATCGTTTTGCGGTTACGGCTTCGGAGTCACCCCTGTTGATTTTTAAGAGTGATTTTTGGTCTTATTTTCACTAAAAGATATACCCAGGAAGCTTAGAAAAACCCTTTTGTTTTCTAGGGTTTCCTGGTATAGTGGTAGTATCAAAAGTTACCGCCTGCTTGGGCGGCACTCTTTGTTTAAATATCTGAAATAATGGCTAAAAACGACGCAAAATCATCACAAAATAGAGATAGTTATGGAGCAGAGGACATCGTCGTTCTTGAGGGTCTTGAGCCCGTTAGGAAGCGTCCTGGAATGTATATCGGCTCAACAGGTGTTGACGGACTGCACCATCTTATTTGGGAGATTTTTGACAACTCGCGCGATGAGGCAATGGGTGGTTTTGCAAACCATATTGAAGTAGCACTTCTATCCAATAATCGCGTGCGTGTTGTCGATAATGGACGTGGTATTCCTGTTGATATGCACAAAAAAACAAAAGTCTCCGCGCTTGAGACGATCATGACCACACTGCACGCGGGAGGAAAATTTGAAGGTAAAAGTTACAAAGTTTCCGGCGGGCTTCATGGGGTGGGAGCGTCTGTTGTAAATGCGCTTTCTGTGTATACAAAAGTCGAAGTTCATCGCGATGGAGGAGTGTACATGCAAGAGTACGTTCGAGGAAAACGAAAGGCGGCAGTCAAAAAAGTTGGCACCACAAAGTTTACCGGAACCATTGTGACGTTTGAGCCAGATGCGGAAATTTTTTCCGAGATTACATGGAATTGGAATCAGATTATAAACCACATGCGTCAGCAAGCGTATCTCGTGAAGGGGCTTCGCCTGGGAGTCATTGATGCACGCGAGCACGGAAGAGATTTGAATGAAAAGGCAGTGTATCTTTCCATAGAGCATCTTGAAGTTTCAAGCTTTACGTTTTATTTTGAAGGAGGCCTCGTCTCGCTCGTGGAACATTACAATCGCCTTCTTTCTCCTGTCCATAAAAATATTTTTTATATTGAAAAGGAATTTGAAAATGTTCACGTCGAGGTTGCGCTTCAGTATGTGGATGACATTTCATCTCGTGAACTTGCATTTGCAAACAACACCTATAACGCTGAAGGCGGGATGCATGTGACTGGTTTTCGCACCGCGCTCACCAGACGTCTCAATGAATATATAAAGAAGAGCAATCTTCTCAAGGATGAAAAAGAAGCGCTTACTGCTGATGATGTTCGCGAAGGACTCACGGTTGCTATTTCAGTAAAACTCCCTGAAATTCAATTCGAAGGACAGACCAAGGCAAAATTGGGAAGTGTTGAGGCACGTGGAGCCGTTGAACGCATATTCGGCGAGGCATTTGGAAATTTTCTTGAAGAAAAGCCGGATGATGCACGGGCAATAATAGGCAAGGTTATTCTCGCATTTCGCGCGCGTAAGGCTGCAAAAGCCGCCAAGGATAGTGTTTTACGCAAAGGTGCCCTTGAAGGAATGACTCTGCCGGGTAAGTTGGCAGACTGTCAGACGAATGATGCTTCCGAGTCCGAACTCTTTATTGTTGAGGGAGATTCAGCAGGTGGATCTTCAAAACAGGGAAGAGACAGGAGAACACAAGCGGTGTTGCCGCTTCGTGGGAAAATTCTTAATGTTGAACGTGCGCGACTTGACAAAATGCTTGCATCGAAGGAAATCAAATCACTCGTGATTGCGCTCGGTACTGCGATTGGTGATACATTTGATATTGAGAAACTTCGCTATCATAAAATTATCATTGCAACTGATGCCGACGTAGACGGCGCGCACATCAGGACGCTTCTTCTCACGCTCTTCTTTCGATATTTCAGACAACTTGTGGATGCGGGAAATATTTTTGTTGCGCAACCACCGCTCTATAAAATCAAACGCGGAAAAGAAATTACCTATGCATACTCTGATAGTGAAAAATCAAAAATTTTAGGGAAGGACGCGGATACCATGCAAGATACTTCAGAAACTCCGTCGGATGATGCAGAAACAGAAGAAGAGGAGGGCGAAGAAGGAGAAACTCCTGAAAACACGGGGAAAAAAGAATCAAAAAAATCTACAAAGATTACGATTCAGCGCTATAAAGGTCTCGGAGAAATGAACCCCGAAGAACTTTGGGAGACAACCATGAATCCCGCGACACGGATTCTTAAACAAGTAACCATTGATGATGCGCAAGAAGCGGATCGCGTATTCGATACCCTCATGGGCGAGGATGTAAGTTCACGCAAGTCATTCATCCAATCAAACGCAAAACTCGCGAATTTGGATATTTAAATCAATACCCATTGATGTGTTTAGGGAATTACGATATGCTCAACAGTAGATAAATAACACGTTACAGGAGGATACATGAAAGAAGTTCCGTGCGATGTTCCCACACTGATTGGCAGGACAATTGTTTCGGTTACAAAAACCATAATTGACGAAGATGGACTTGATGTAGTAAGGGTTTCTTTTAATCTTAATGATAATAGTGTCCTTGCTATCACAAGGGTGGGAGGGGAGGCAAAAGGTATTGATTGGGCGCAAGAAATCTCCATTCGCCATAACGATGAATGGATTGCTGATATATCTTTTGAATAAATTTAAAAGGGCTTTTTTTTAAGCCCTTTTATTTTTTTAAAATCTATGTTCCACAAAAAATAAATCGCCCCAAATGTAATAATTGGGACGATTCAAGAAGAAGCGAGGGCATTCAACTCACCCGTATATTGTTGTAAAACAGAAGGTTTTTGAGAGTCCACATCATTACTGTGTTTGTTGGCACATTGATTAGAGCAGTAATCAGTTTTTCCCTTCGAAACATATTTGTCTTCATTGATTTTTTTACCACAAACGCATTCATCATTCCGAAGACACACAAACCACCTCCTTTTGTACGGATTTAATCCTCCATTAATAATATGTCCACTATCAACACATTGCCAACAGGTTATCCCCAATTTTATCCCCTAGCGAGGCTTAAGTAAGGCTTATTTAGAGCCTTTAATTTTTTCCCCAAGAAAATCAATAAACTTTTGAATTTGGAGCGTTCCAACACTTTCGCCGTCTCTGCTTTCAATGGTGATTGTTTTAGCGGATTCTTCTTTTTCTCCGACAACAAGAAGGTAGGGAGTCTTTTTCATCTTTCCATCGCGGATCTTTTTACCGAGTGATTCATTTCTACTGTCGAGTTCCACGCGAAAACCTGCCGATACCAACGCACGTCTCACTTCTTCTCCATACGCGCCAAACTTTTCACTGATAGGGAGAATGAGTGCTTGAACAGGGGAGAGCCATACGGGGAATGCTCCGCCGTAATGCTCAATCATAATTCCTAAAAATCGCTCCGTTGAACCCAAGATCGCACGATGGATCACGACGGGGCGTGATTGTTTTCCTTCGTTATCTATATATTCAAGTTCAAATCTCTCCGGGAGATTCCAATCAAGCTGAATGGTGGAGAGTTGCCAATCCCTTCCTAAAACATCTTTAAATACGAAATCAAGTTTGGGTCCGTAAAATGCCGCTTCACCCTCTTCCTCTTCATGTTTCCATCCCGTTGTCTTCACAACATTTTTGAGCGCGCTCTCCGCTTTCTCCCACACCTCATCGCTTCCCAGATACTTTTCTTTGTTTTTTGGATCACGGAGTGAAATGCGGACAGAAAAATCATTGAGTTCGAATTTTTTATAGACCTGCCCAATCATTTCAAGCATCAACTTAATTTCATCTTCAATCTGCAATGGTTCACAAAACACATGACAATCGTCTTGCGTAAGTGAGCGTACGCGTGTGAGGCCGGAAAGCTCCCCCGATTTCTCATAGCGATAGTTGGTAGTAGTTGAAGTGTAACGGAGCGGAAGATCGCGATATGAGTGTTGCTTCGTTTTATAGAGCATCATGAAATGCGGACAATTCATGGGTTTGATGTAGTAATCATGCTCGTCAATGTTCATTGGCGGGTACATTGCGTCATATTTGTCGAGGTGACCGGAAGTCTTATAGAGATTTCCTTTTGTGATGTGGGGAATCCAAATCGGCTGGTAACCTCGCTTTTCTTGTTCTTCTTCGATATAACGTTCAACAAGGCGACGGAGGATCGCGCCATTCGGATAAAAAAGCGGAAGTCCCGGACCAACATCGTCAATGATCGTAAAAATTTCCAAATCTTTGCCGAGTTTTCGATGATCGCGTTTTTTTGCTTCTTCCTGATTTTTTAGATACGTATCCAGCGCTTCTTTGTTTTCAAATGCGAGTCCGTAAATACGCGTAAGCATTTTATTTTTCTCATCTCCGCGCCAATATGCTCCGGCAATATGGGTGATTTTAAACCCATCGGTGTCGATTTCTTTCGTGTTCTCTATATGTCCGCCTTTGCAAAGATCAATGAAATTACCTGTTTCATATACGGTAAGTTTACGACCGTCTTTTTCAAATTCTTCAATAAGCTCGAGCTTGTAAGGCTCATTCGAGAAAAGTTTGCGCGCTTCATCCGCAGTCACTTCTTTGCCTTGAAACGGAAGGTTCCTTCCCGCAAGCTTCTTCATTGCCTTTTGAAAACTCTTCAAATCTTCCGGAGTGGGGGAGTAGTCTCCCGAGAATTCAAAGTCATAATAAAAGCCGTTCTCAATAACGGGGCCAATGGCAAGCTTTACTCCGGGGTCTTTTTCGCGCACCACCGTTGCAAGAAGATGTGAGAGTGAGTGGCGGATATTTGAGAGATTATCTGAATCCATGCAAAACATCATAGCAAATAAAGGCCATTTCTGAAATACTTGACAAAACGCTAATTTAGTGTAATCTAAAGAAAGAGTTTAGTGCGCCAAATCCATATCTGATTAATAGGAGGTTATATATGGCATCGTTAAAACCAGAATTGTTAGAACCAGATTTAGAATGTCTTGCTCAACAAATTCGCACGAGATTCAAGAAGGACTGCGCCAGAAGAAAGAAATATCGTTATACATCAGGAGACGTTCTCCGGATTCTAGTTGAGGGGAACGAGTATGAAGTGCCTGAGTTAACGGATGGCTCAAGACTGATTTCCCTTGATGCTTGTGACAGTGACGTGGACATATATGGGGAAGACGAATTTGGTGAGCTTCGTCTCACTATGTTCCGTATACCGGGTGATGTAGAAGAAGGTAACTTTCGTGTACAGAATGTCAATAAATATGTGTCATTTAAAATGACAATACTCAGAATACATTTTGACGTTAGATATCAGGAGTATGCACACAAAATTTCCTTGATGATCCGATCGTAGAAGTTGATGACCCTGTTTTCACAAGCACTTCACGCTAAAAGCCAACCAGTAACGGTTGGCTTTTCTTTAGGACTACGGAGGTCCGACCTCCGTATATTAACTATTGGTCATTAATCTCGCCGCAAACGGCGTGAAGTAGGATTTGAGGTGAGCGGGGGAAACGGCGTATGAAGGATTATCAGTCTATGTCGTTCTTTTATTTGACAAAAGATACACATTCGAGCGATGACTAATGACAAAGATTAGTACGGTCTTTGATTCAATGCGAAAGATAATTCTATAATTGCCGACACGGAGCTTACGATAGTTCTTAAGCGTGTTGCGGAGCGGTATACCAAATATTTCGGGGTGGGAAACAAGTTTGTTTTCAATAGCGCTTTTGATCTTGCCTCGCCATTCTTTGGAGAGTAGGGGAATGTCGTGCGTTATAACCTGCTTATGGTAGACAATCCTGTACGTTATGCCCATGCCTTTTTATGTGATACAAGGCGCGCTCCTTTTTTGTCACGTTTTTGGGCGACTTCGGCCCAGACTTGATCTTCCTCAATCTCAAGGGCGATACGAAGAAGCTCTGTTGCTTTAGTTGCTTGCGGAACACGGTCGCGCTTGGCGATACGAGAGAGCATCTCTTCAAGCTCGCGTTCCATACTGATGTTGATGCGTTTTTTGGTAGTAGACATGTTTTTTATTTAGTTCTTATATATCTAGAGTGTACCAAAAGTGTATCACCTCTGTCAAGTTCTTTGAGTCACCAATTATAAGCCGTAAACTACCCACCATATACAACTCCTTCACTTTTTCCATAACAACACCCAATGATAACTATTATAAACTTCAAGTCATGACTTGAAGTTTATAACAATTTTAAAATCAAGTTCAGTGGTATTTAGAGAATTTTAATCTTCTCCGCGATGATGCTTTTTTCGCCGTTTCGCTCGGAGGTTCTTCCTTTGATCGCGATGCATTTTTCTTTCACCAATATATTTTTAAATTCTGTAAATATTTTTGGGAAAATGACGACTTCGATCATTCCCGAGAAATCGGCAATTTTAACGAATGCCATTGAATCGCCCTTTTTGGTGACCACCGGTTTTACTTCTTCAACAATTCCCGCCGCAACGACCGCAAGCTCGGCAGCCAAACTTTTGATTCGTGCGATGGTCATTTCGCGCTTCTCGAGTTTTTCACGATGTTCATCAAGTGGGTGTCCAGACACATACAGCCCCAAAAGTTCTTTTTCCCACGAGAGTTTGTCGGATTTATTTGCGGGCTCTGAATGTTTCAAAGTGAGTTCTGAAAGTGTGTTTGCCCCACCGAGTGCTCCGAACAATGAATTTTGTTGTGTCGGTCCTTTTGATTGTTCACGGTTGTAGAGGAGCGCTTCTTCGGTATTACCGAGGAGCGCTCCTCGCTCGCCAAACGCATCAAGGGCTCCGCTCTTCACGAGCGATTCAAGCGACTTCTTATTGAGATTTTTGTGCGTAATGCGACTGAGAAAATTTGAAAACGATAAAAACTTCCCATGCTCTTCGCGCTCGTCAATGATCGCCTGAGCGATATCTGTGCCGAGGTTTTTGATGGTAAACAGACCAAATCGGATCTTTTCCTGTTCATCTTTTTGTTTTGGCAGAACCACGGTAAAATCTCCAAAACTTTCATTCACATCAGGTGGAAGCACTTCAATCTTCATTCGTTTGCATTCCGTGATGATCTCTGCAATTTTTTCCACATCTCCCGCATCAGCCGTAAGCACCGCGGTCATGTAATCAATGGGGAAGTTTGCTTTCATGTAGGCGGTCTGATACGCGACCAATCCATAACTTGCTGCATGCGCTTTATTGAATCCATACGCTGCAAATGGTTCGATAAGTTTCCAGAGCTCTTCGGATTTCTTGGGTGCCATTCCATTGGTTGCCAATCCTTCGATGAGCTTTGCTTTTTCTGCCTGCATGACCGCGGGAATTTTTTTACCCATCGCTTTGCGCAGTTTGTCTGCTTCAAGCCACGAATATCCGCCGAGCTTGATAGCGATAAGCATGACGTCGTCTTGATAGGTAATCACACCATATGACTGGGTGAGAATTTCTTTCATGCGCGGATCAAGATAGCTCACGAGCGTTGTGTCGTGTTTGCGGCGGATATATTCGGGGATGGATTCCATGGGACCTGGGCGGTAGAGGGCTACCATGGCGTTGATATCGTGAATGCTCGTCGGGCGAAGATCTTTTAGATAGTGTGTCATGCCGGAACCGTTCAACTGAAACAGCCCCATAGTTTCTCCCCGCGCGAGCATTTCAAACGTTTTCTTGTCATCCGTGCGGATTTTTTCAATATTAATATCTATGTTGCGGAATTTTTTTACGAGTCGGACGGCGTCACCCAAGATCGCAAGATTTTTAATTCCCAAAAAATCGAACTTAAGAAGTCCCGCGTCTTCAATCGCGTGCATGTCGTATTGTGTGATGATCTTTCCTCCCTTAGGGTCAAATTGGGTCGGCACATATTCTGAAAGAGGAGCGGGAGCGATCACGACTCCTGCGGCATGAACTGAAATATGCCGCACGCATCCTTCAAGTTTTTTTGCCAAGTCAATGATTTCCTTCACTTCCTCATCCTTCTTATACATATCTTTGAGTTCTGGAGTGACCTTCATTGCGTGATCAATGGTCATAGGGAATCCCTGACTGCCTATGGGAATAAGTTTTGAGATCTTGTCTCCTGTAATATATGGTTTACCCAACGCACGCGCGACATCACGCACCGCCCCGCGTGCCATCATCGTGCCGAATGTTCCGATTTGTGCGACACGATCAGCACCATATTTCTTTTTTGCATATTCAATCATTTCATCGCGGCGGTTATCGGCAAAGTCCATATCGATATCCGGCGCTGATGGGCGTTCAGGATTAAGAAATCGTTCGAAGGGGAGTTTGTATTCAAGAGGATTCACGTTGGTAATTCCCAAAAGGTATGTAACCAGAGAACCAGCAACAGATCCGCGAATGGCAGTGAGAATATTGTGCTCACGTGCAAAGTGGATTAGGTCAAATACAGCAAGAAAATAAGGAGCATATCCCTTGTTGTTGATGATCCCGAGTTCGTACTCAATCCGGTCAGTAACTTCTTTTGTTTTTGAAAGTTCGCGCATGGCAATGCCCTCAAAAGTAAGCCTACGTAATTCTTCTTCATAGGTCACACCCGTGAGAAGCTCCACGTTGGGAAATACCCAATGTCCCAAGGAAAGTTTTATATCGCACATATTTGCAATCTTCATTGTGTTCTCGACGGCTTCAGGAATATCTTTGAAATATTTCTGTGCCGTTTTTGTATCAATGAACGTAAAATCCTCACTTGCCATAGAGAAACGATTTTCATCGTTCAAGTCAGCGTTGGTTTGAATTGCAAGAAGTGTTTCATGCGCCTGCTTGTCGTCGGAATGAAGATAATGTGAGTCCTGTGTTCCCACAAGAGGAACTTTAAATTTCTTTCCAAGACGGATTATTTCATCACGTACCTCGGTGATGCCGGGCACACCGGGGTGATACATAATTTCCAAAAAGTAATTTTCCTCGCCGAAAATTTCCTGATGTTCTTTGATAACTTTTTCAGCGCGATCAAGGTCTTTAGATCGGATCGCTTTTGAAAGCTCGCTCCCAAAACATCCTGAAAGACAGATTAGTCCTTCCGAATATTTCTGCAGTATTTCTTTATCCATCCGGGGTTTGTAGTAGTACCCCTCAAGATGAGAGAGTGTGACAAGCTTGATAAGGTTTTTATAACCAGTCTCATTTTTTGCGAGGAGTGTGAGGTGATAGCGCTCACTATCGACACCGGGCGTTTTGTCATGACGAGAACCGTTTGCAATATATGCTTCAACCCCAATGATGGGTTTTATGCCATGCGACTTGCAGGTTTTATAAAACTCGATTGCGCCGTACATATTGCCATGGTCGGTAAGCGCGAGCGCCGGCATGTCATATTTCTTTGCAAGCGCCACCATATCTCCAATCTTTGAAAGCCCATCGAGGAGAGAGTAGTGGGAGTGAGTATGGAGGTGGATAAATGGTGAAGGCATAAATTGTGAGCCCATTGTATCAAAAATTGGTATAATAATCATGCCGAATACAAAAAATCAGGTTACTAATATACACTCACATTTTTATAACAATAAAATAAATTCTCACGATATACATGCCCGACTCGTTTTATTGGCTACAGACTGTCTTTACTACCTACCCATCTCTTTCGTACGTTATTCCATTTTTTGGAGCGGCGCTTGGAGGAGAGTGGGTCATTATCTCTGTTGCTGCGCTTTCCGCGCAAGGCGCTATGCCTATTCACATAGTTTTTTTTGCATCATATGCAGGAACTGTCACTTCCGATTTTATATGGTTTTCCTTAGGAAAAACTAAATTTCTTTCCGGGTTTATTACACATCGATATACCCAGACAACGGTAAACGCTGTTGCGGGGTCGCTCAACAAAATAAGCAAAGGGAGCCATCTATCCGCTCTTATAGTCACAAAATTTCTCTACGGAACACGTATCATAATCCTTCTCTATATGAGTCAAATCAATCTTCCACTAAAAGAATTTATGCGGCACAATATGGTCGCTACTTTTATTTGGCTCACGGTCGTAACTGTCATTGGATTTCTTGCCGGAAAGGGACTCACTTATCTTTTAAAAATTTTTGAAAATATTACTATTGCGCTCGGTATTATCTTGCTCATTGTACTATCTTTCTTTATGATACAACTATGGTTCAACAAGCGACTCATTGGAGACCTCAAAAAATAGCCATTGAGGCGGAGTCTCAATCGTGTGCATTTTTTCTTGTACACGGCTATACGGGTAGTCCTACCGACTTCAACGGTCTCCCAGAATTTCTTCATGCCGAGTATGGTGTATCGGTTCTCGTCCCTCTTTTACCAGGTCATGGGACAATTGTAGAAGATTTAGAGGGAATCTCCTGTGAGAATTTGCTTGCCGCTGTTGAAAAAGAATTTAAGGATGTACTGACGCGCTATAAACGTGTCATCGTCGGGGGGCATAGTTTTGGAGGTCAGGTGGCTCTCTACCTTGCTGCTTTATATCCAGTTGCCGGAGTATTTGTAACAGCAACCCCTTACACACTCCGCTTCCCCCTATCAATTCCTGGTATGTACCATATGGTGCGTCTTAAAAAAATATGGGAAAAAAAATTACCAAAGAGCGAAAAGCTTGCTCGAGCAGAAGCTTTTTATTATACACAGATGCCTTCCTATGGACTCGAACTTCTTGTTGAGATGAACAAGAAGCTTTCATTATCTTTATCACGAGTGACGAGCCCACTACTTTCAATATTCACAATAAGAGATAAGATTGCGCACGTGAAAAGTGCACGGAACATAGAACACAAGGTAAATTCTCACAAGATAAAAAATATTACTCTTGAACATAGCGGTCACGGAGTGTTTCATGAAGATGATTATTATGCAACCTATAATAGTATTGGAGAGTTTTTTCTTTCTTCAAAATGTGAAACACATACACAAAACATAATGACAGGTATAAAAGCAACTGCGATTGTTCCATCGTATAATGAGCGGATGCGTATTGGGGATGTACTCTCGGCACTTATCCGTGCACGAATGATTTCAGAGGTGATTGTTGTTGATGACGGCTCAACCGACGGAACCGAAGAGTATATAGCAAAAACATTTCCTTCGGTTGTGTATCTTCGTAATGAGAAAAATTGTGGTAAAGCATTTTCGATGGATCGCGGCGTCAAGCAAGCACGTGAAAACATTATTTTTTTCTGCGATGCGGATTTACGTGGATTGATACCAGAACACATTGATGCTATGGTCACCCCCGTTAGCGATGGGCGATATGATATGAATATCGGGATTAGGAGTAATATCATGCAGAAATTATTTCTTCCCTTCGCCCTTAATTCCGGCGAGCGGGCCCTTAAGAAGGATGTGTGGCACAATCTCCCGGGGTTTTATAAAAAAGGATTTCGTATTGAAGCGGGCCTTAATTACTTTGTGTATTTTCACAGTATCAATGGCGTTGGATATAAAATATTTCCCTATTTTCAAACACTTAAAGAAAAAAAATATGGATTTTTAGAAGGGAGCGTAAGGCGATGGAAGATGAATGTGGATGTTGTTGCGGCGTGGCTATATGCAATCACAGACTTGGGAATAAATACGGCAAGAAATTTAATCAATGGATTACATAAGAGACAAAATAAAGTCGAATAGAATAGGTTTCGTTGTCGGCATCGATGAAGCAGGAAGAGGACCTCTTGCGGGGCCGGTTGCAGTCGGGGTGGTGATGGTAGAAAGAAGGTTCCTCAAGGAATTCACGACCTTGTTTCGGGGGGTGAAAGATTCAAAAAAAATCTCAGCGCAAAAGCGCGAAGCGTGGTTTAAGAAGCTAGAGAACACGGAACGAGATGGCAAGATTTCTTTCCACGTCTCATTTTCCAGTTCGAGCACAATAGATAGGCAGGGAATCAATGCTGCGATATTCCGTTCAATCACAGCTTCATTGGGGGCACTTTCGTGTCCGCCACACAAGAGTCTTATTCTTCTTGATGGTGGTCTCCGCGCGCCGAGGATGTATCGAAATCAAAAAATCATCATACGCGGTGATGAAAAAATAATGATCATTTCGCTTGCGTCCATTGCCGCGAAAGTACTCCGTGACCGGTTGATGAAAAAGTATTCGCTCAAATATCCTTATTACAAATTTGAAAAACACAAAGGATATGGGACCAAAGAGCATTTTAAAAAAATTAAAAAGCATGGAATTTCTAAGATTCATCGCCACAGTTTTTTGAAGAACATTTGCAGATAATGATATTTATGATAGAAATAGAGCTGGAACAAGGACATTGAAGGAGGTCTGCGTAGTGAGAAAACCCATATTCGAGTATCTAGATAACCATACGAAACTAAAAATTCGTATCCCCGGAGTAAACATAAAAGACTTAACTATTTTATGTGCGTGCTATGACCGTATTTGTACGGCATATAGGATTATTCCTAAATCAATTGAGGTTCGAGTAGGGAACAACAAGAGGGGTTTGAAAAAAGAGATAACGCTATGCTATGTGCCGTTGTCTGACAAGCAAATCAAAAGATTAAAAAAAGAAAATCCAGAAAGAAAATTTCATAATACGAAAGATCTTTTTTGCTACATTGAGGACTGCTTTTTTGTTTCCGTAGAAGAGAAATATCAAGGATTTGAAGAAGGAAAGACGTTGGGTTTTAAGCAAATAGAATGGGAAGCACACCGGCTGTTTCGAGAATACGAGAAAGCAAAAAAATAACTTTGTTTTTTCAATGTGGACACGGAAGCTCTCTGTATCGTTTTTCTGAAACATTTTTTGTTAAAAGTGGACACAGAGATAATCTTGGGGCATAATAGTACCGGAATAAATTTAATTCTTTGGTACAGAACACACAGGAGATAAACGTGGAAATAGATAAAATCTACTACGATGGAGATGTCCTTAGGGGCGGTTCAGTCGCGCTTAAACTCAAGAGAAAGTCATTTAATCCAAAAATTCTCTGCGCCACAGAAGAGAGTTTAAAGATTGACCATAAAGAAGTTAAATTATTGTCAATTAGCGACTCTGATAGCTATGTTGTAGTCAATTTTGGTTGTTTTCCAGCAGATGTTGCTATAATTTCACGTTATCTCGGGATTGACAATCGAGGTAAGAATGAATTAAGGTCGTGTGAAAAATGCACGCAAAGGAAATTGTATTGCAATATTCGACCAATTATCCGTAAAATGGGATCTAAGTGATTTTTTCCTAACCCCCGCAAAATACCGCGGGGGTTTGATTTTTTCTGGCGATTCTGTATACTCATTTCAATGGTAATACGAATGCGACATACGCGGGCTCATACGAGAAACCGCCGTTCACACCACGCGCTTACGGGGCCGCGGCTTTCTGTGTGCGTCAAGTGTTCCGCATTCCATTTGCGCCATCGTGCATGCGAAACATGCGGTACGTATCGAGGTAAAGAGGTGATTAATGTATTAAAGAAAGTCGCAAAAAAAGAGAAAAAAATTAAAGAGAGGAATAGTAAAGCAGGTGAAAGTAAGTCGTAGTAAGCTACATTGAAGTATTTTTTAGGAGAATTATTAGGTGCATAATTACAGTATAATATATTTGCTTCTGGGATGAGTTTTGAGTTAATACATCCAGGAATCATAGAAGAGGCTAGTATATTCTTTCATTCATAGCACATTCAAAAACATTCATGGCAAACAGACATCTCTCGCGGTCGGTCGTAATGCAGACACTCTTTGAATGGGATTTTGGTGGTCAAGTCGCTTCCGAGGGGACTATAGACGAAATTCTACTTCGTAATGCAGAGGAATTTGCTCCTGGCATGGGAGATACGTCTTTTATGAAGTCCCTTGTTGAGAGTGTATTGAAGAAACGTGAAACGCTCGATACGATACTTGCCAAAGCGGCTCCTGATTGGCCGATAGAAAAAATCTCTATTGTTGATCGCAATATTTTACGTATCGGGCTCTATGAGCTTTTGTTTGTCGACAAAGCGGAAGTTCCTGCAAAAGTTGCTATCAATGAAGCGATTGAGCTTGCTAAGACATTTGGTGGTGAGAATAGTGGAAAGTTTGTAAACGGAGTTCTCGGAGCTGTATATAAAGAAATGGGTGAACCTGGCAAGGATGATGCTCCGCGCAAAAAAAGGACTCTTGGTGCGCCCATCGACCTCTCAAAGCTTCCTGTGGAAAAGTTGTGTGGTACAGTTGTTTACGCGAAAGATAAGGACGAAGTGTATCTTGCATTGGTGCATGACATATTCGGACATTGGACCCTTTCAAAGGGGCATATTGAAGCCGGGGATACAGAAGAAGTGGGCGTTGTCAAAGAAACATTTGAGGAGCTTGGTATCAATATAACTATAAAAGAAAAACTTGGCGAGAACGAATATATCGCCTCTGACCCAGAAAAGGGAAAAATTAGAAAACACGTTGTTTATTTTCTCACCGAGACTCCATTTTCTGACCTTACGTTAAAGAAGTCTGGCGGACTTGATGACGCACGATGGTTTCGCCTCGCGGATATTCTCGATCTCAACATCTATGATGATATTCTCCCCATCATCACAAAGGCAATCAATATCTTGCTCAAGAAATAACAAAAAAAGTAACGATACATTATGGCTGACAAAGATTTTTCCCAATTTGAACGAAAATTTAAATTAAATTTTAAGAATAAAGATCTGCTTCGGGAGGCATTTACACATCGCTCATATATTAATGAAAGCAAGCGAAGCGACCTACCTGCGCCGCAAAGTCATCTGCCTGTGCATGCCACGCAGACAGGTGCGCCGCGGCAGGCAGGTCTCACGCACAATGAACGTCTGGAATTTTTGGGTGATGCAGTACTTGAACTTGTTGTTACTGATTATTTATTTAAAAAATATCAGGATAGAACTGAGGGAGATCTTACGAGTTATCGTTCTGCGCTCGTCAATGCGGTCACCCTAGGGGAAGTTGCACATACGCTTGGAATGAATGAGTTCCTTCTTCTTTCAAAAGGGGAGGCGAAAGATACCGGAAAGGCACGCCAAATTATTTTGGCAAATACGTTTGAAGCATTTATAGGGGCACTGTATCTCGACCAACACTATGAAGGTGTGGAAGCGTTTATATCAGAGTGGCTTCTTCCACTTACTCACGAAATTGTTGAGAAGGAACTATGGAAAGATGCAAAAAGTTTCTTGCAGGAGAAAGCGCAAGACGAGCTGGGGGTTACACCAACGTATAAGGTAGTACGTGAAGCAGGTCCCGATCACGACAAAAAGTTTGTAGTTGCAGTGTTTTTGGGAGACGAGCTCATTGCGGAAGCGCAAGGGAAGTCTAAACAAGAAGCAGAACAAGGTGCGGCGTCACAGGCGCTTAAAGAAAAAAAGTGGAATACGGTCGATAAGGAATAAACTGGAATTTATGCAACTTAAACGACTTGAGGTTGGAGGATTCAAATCATTCGCAAAGAAAAGTGTTTTTGATTTCAATACTCCCATATCGGCGATCGTCGGTCCCAACGGCTCGGGAAAATCAAATGTTGTCGAAGCGGTGCGTTTTGTGCTGGGGGAACAGTCCCTCAAGTCGCTTCGCGGCAAGCGCGGAGAAGATCTCATTTTTAATGGTTCAAAAAGTCTTGCACGTCTCAATCATGCCAAAGTTTCTATTGCGTTTGATAATACCAAGCGCGAACTCAATCTCGATTACGATGAAGTGGTGATCAGTCGCGAAGTGAATCGCGACTCTTCGAGCGAATATTTTATCAACGGTACAGCAGTGCGCTTGCGGGATATTATCGAGCTTCTTGCAGGGGTGCATATTGGCGCATCGGGGCATCATATTATTTCACAGGGTGAGGCCGACAGAATTCTCAACTCTTCTTCAAGAGACAGAAAATCGATGATCGAAGAAGCGCTTGGGCTCAAAATCTATCATTGGAAGATCGCGGAGAGTGATAAAAAACTCGGAAAGACGGAAGAAAATCTTAAAGAAGCAGAATCGCTTCGTCGCGAGCTTGCGCCTCATATAAAATTTTTAAAAAAGCAGGTTGAGAAAATAGAACAAGCTCGTGCGTTTCGTGACGAGCTTTTAAAGCTCTATCACGAATATCTCAAGCGAGAAGAGGAATATCTTGGAGGCACGCGCAGCGCAATACAAGAAGAGCGTCGAGTGCCCGAAGAAGAACTCAAACGGCTTGGCGATGAGCACGCGCGTTTGCAGGAGTCGCTTCGATCCAAGGAAACAGGCGAGAGCGATAGTGTCCGGAAATTGAAAACAATCGAAGAGAAACTCGCGGAAGTTCGCAGGAAGCGCGACGATCTCACGCGCAAAGAGGGGCGTCTTGACGGAATGATCGAATATCAGGAAGATGTCTTGCGCAAGAAAGCGGAACGCGCGTCTCGCGATGAAAATGCGCCTGTTGATCGAAATTTGGTAAATGAATTCACGGGGTCACTTGAGCGTCATATCGCGGAAGCGGAGACCTCGGGAGATTTTTCTATCACAAAAGCAATTTTCAAAAAGATTCGAGATCTTATTGCGACGTTTATTTCCCAGAGCCGTCAAGGGATTATTACAGAAGGGGAGGATGAAAAAGGCGAACTGGAAACACTCAAGAAAGACCGCGAAGAAACCAATCATTTACTCCAAGAGGCGGTGAATGAAGAAAAAAAGCTTTCGGAAGAATACGGATTCGCGCGAAACGAAATAGAGAAAGAAAAAGATTCGTCTCGCGATGCCGAGATGGCGCTCTTTGATATCCGCGCAAAGAAAAGCGAATTTACTTCAAGGCTTGCCACAGTTGATGTGAAGGAAGAAAATCTTCTCCGCGAGGAAGAAAGTTTTCGTCGGGAGCTGGAAGAAGCAAAAGTCCTTTCGGGTGAAGGCGTGCTTGCGTATAAAGATTTTGCGATTGATGGAGGTCAAGCGCATTCTGAATCACGTACCGTGCAAGAAGACCGCAGGAAGCGTATTGAAAAAATAAAAATTCGGCTTGAGGATATGGGAAGCGGCACAGGGGAGGATGTGGTAAAAGAGCATGACCAAACCATTGCGCGAGACGAATTTCTTGCAAAAGAGATCGAAGATCTGCAAAAAAGCGCAGAAGCGCTCTCGCAGCTTATCCAAGACCTCACGGTCCGTCTCGGAGAAGAATTTCAGGGCGGGATCAAAAAGATCAACAAGCAGTTTGAAGAATTTTTCGCGCTGATGTTTGGTGGAGGTACGGCAACACTCTTGTTGATAAAAGAGCAGAAACGCCGGCGCGCAGTTCCACCCGAACTTGAAGGTTTAGAGAGCGGGGAAGAGGAGGGCGAAGTTGAAGAGGAAGAAGGAATTGATATCAATGTAAGTTTGCCGCACAAGAAGATCAAAGGGCTTCATATGCTCTCGGGAGGTGAGCGCGCGCTCACCTCCATCGCGCTTTTGTTTGCTATCTCGCAGGTGAATCCACCGCCATTTCTTATTCTCGATGAAACTGATGCGGCGCTTGATGAAGCAAACTCAAAAAAATATGGCAATATGCTCGAAAATCTTTCAAAATATTCCCAGCTTATCGTGGTGACACACAACCGCGAAACAATGTCCCGCGCGGGGATTCTCTACGGTGTTACCATGGGTTCCGACGCCGTCTCAAAACTTCTCTCGGTTAAATTCGAAGAAGCCGTCGCGATTGCGAAGTAGCTGACTGTTTTCTAGGATATTGTCCTAGTAAAACTAGGTAGATGTTGCGATTATTCGAGGAAAAGAGTATCATAAAAAAATGAATGCATTCATGAAAAAAGCCCAAATTTTTAAACTTGGCAAGAATCCCGTTGTGGTATTGCCTGTTTCGGCGTGGGAGACCATTCGTGAGCGAGTCAGTATGCTTGAAGAATATTATCAAATGTCCACCTCCAAGAAATATAAACAAGATATTGCTCGCGCGCGAGCTTCTAAAAAAGCAGTCTCTTCAACATATCTATATAAGAAACTCGGACTTGCATAGATTATGAGATACGATTTCAAGGGAAATTCCATTAAAGAATTTTCCAAACTTCCTCGGAAAGCCCAATTGCAAATCAAGCAAAAACTTGAGCTCTACATGTCAGCTCCTTCACCACTTGGTTTTGCAGAGCATCTTACCGATTTTGAGCTCGGAGAATATCGTTTCCGTATTGGAGACTACCGAGTAACCTTTGATGTTGAAAATGATACCGCCAAAATCCTCAAGGTTGGGCATAGAAAGGACATGTATAGGTAGGTTGTGCGTAGTAATCTTTACGGATATAGGGTTGAGGGGAAGAAGCGGACTGGCGCCGTCTCAAAACTTCTCTCGGTTAAATTCGAAGAAGCCGTCGCGATTGCAAAATAAAAAAACCACTCTTTCGAGTGATTTTTAAATGTATTAGTGAGCAGTTTTATTTTCCTTAGGGTTGTAGTAAATTTCATAAACAACATTAGTTATTGTTTCAACCCAAGCGGTGAACGGTTCCTGTTGATGTTCAATGAGGCATATTTCTGGGCCGTAAAAACTTCTCCAAAATAAAACATCAGCGAGAATAATTGGTCCCCCTACTGTAGCAAAAGGATAAGGATCAATAATTGAACCGCTACTTGTTTGCAACCAAGAATGTTCGTAGTGTGACCCGTATCCTATAAAACCGTCTTTAACTTCCAGTGTTTCAAAAATGGATGCCAGTGCTCGCGTAAGCACATGACAAGATATAGGGACCTCTCTACCAGTCTTAGTGTGACCTAGTATTATGTCAGGAAGTAGCCCAACAATTCCTACTATCTCATGAAATATACGTAGGTCTTCTTGGGGAATGAACTGCAAGGCATGGGGTTGCATATGTCCTCCGTATTCATGTTCAGTTTTCTATGAGCAGACTAGCACGCCCAATTTTAGTGTCAAACCTGAAGGTAGTTAGTGGTATTTTACACAAACACATAATCAATCTGCCGTTCGTCGAGGCTTGCGCGTCATAAGAATAGGGGATATGGGTACCACAGATTTCAAGCTATAGCTTGAAATCTGTGGTAGTTGGTTGATGGGAGTAATTTACCGCTAACGATACGTTGTGTCGTTTCGGCGCTCAATGGAAACAATACGAGGCAAGTTCTTTTTGTACGTGAAAATAATACGCAAATCGCCAATGCGAATACGAAACACATTCTTTTCACCCTTCAATTTTTTAACATCAAGACGAGCAATATCGCCAACAAGAACTGATTCGATCACTCAGAAACACCAAGGACGAAACACCAAGGACCGAAACACCAAGGACAGTCCTTGGTAAATGTTGTTAGTTACCTACACAAACACATAATCAATCTGCCGCTCATCGAGACTTGCGCGCTTCACTTTTACTTTCACGGCATCGCCGAGGCGGTACCGTTTTTTCTTTTTTTGTCCCACCATACTGAAATGTTTTTTATCAAATTCGTAGAAGTCGTCGGTCATATCGCGCAGGCGGATCATTCCTTCCGCTTTCGTTTCTTTTTCTTCGATATAAAGACCCCATTGCGTTATGCCTGAAATAACGCCGTCAAATGTTTTTCCAACGCGCTCGGTCATATATTCAACCTGCTTGTATTTGATTGATGTACGTTCTGCGGTCGTCGCCAGTTGTTCTGTCTGCGATGTGTAATTTGCAAGGCTCTGATAGCGGCGGAGTTCTTCTTGCGACGGATGCTTGCCCGCGAGATAGCTCTCAAGTAAGCGATGTACCATCACGTCCGCATAACGGCGAATAGGGGAGGTGAAGTGCGTGTAGTATTCAAATGCAAGGCCGTAATGCCCGATATTTTTTGTTGAGTAGATCGCTTTTGCCATTGAGCGAACCGCGGCAGTCTGTATCATATCCTTTTCCGCACGCCCTTCCGCCATTTTCAAAATCCCATTGAGATCTTTTGATGACACATTTTTATTTTTTATCTTAATGTTATAGCCAAGCTTGTTGAGGAATTCAATCAAGTCACTGATCTTTTCCTGATCCGGCTCGTCGTGGACGCGATAGACGAAAAGTTTTTCTTCTTTCTTGCCGAGTTCATGAACACGACGCGCTACCTGTTTATTCGCCAGAAGCATGAATTCTTCGACGAGCTTATTGGTATCCTGCATTATTTTTTTGTATACGCGAAGCGGTTTGCCAGTTGCATCAAGTTCAAATCGTACTTCTTCGTGTTCGAATGAAAGCGCACCATCCTCCTCGCGTTTTTTGCGGAGTTTTTTCGCGAGATTATTGAGTATCAAAAGCTCGTCATAAAAAATCCCCTTCCCGTCATCAAGTACACCTTGCGCCTCTTCATAACTGAATCGTTTATCTGAATTGATGATCGTTTTCCCGAACCACTCGCTGGTAATGTGCGGAGTGCCCTTCTCAAGCGTGTCTTTCCCAAACGTAAATATTGCGGCAAAGGTGAGCTTGTCTTCATTTGGATTGAGACTGCAAAGGTCGTTTGAAAGAACTTCAGGGAGCATGGGGATGGTGCGGTCGACAAGATAAATCGAATTACCCCTGCGCGCCGCTTCTATATCCAAGTCAGTGTCGGGACGCAAGTAATGGGATACATCAGCGATATGGATGCCGATCTCAATTGTTCCATCAGGGAGTTTCTGGTACGACAATGCATCGTCGAAGTCTTTTGCGTCAACGGGGTCGATCGTGAAGGTGGTAACATTGCGCATATCGCGTCGTAACTCAATGTCGCGTTTAAACTCCGTCTCCTCATTTTTTTTGATTGCTCCAGCTTCTCTTAATGCTTTTTCTGGAAAATCAGGACGAAGACCGGTATCAAGCACAATGGCCTCCATCTCGACATTGTTGTCGCCGGGTTTGCCGATAACTTTGATCACTTCGCCTTCAGGGCTTTTTTTGGGATCATTCCAGCTCGTAATCGCCACAAGCACTTTTTCCCCATGTTCCGCACCGAGCGCTTTTGAAGCGGGAACAATGATGTCGACATACATCCGCATATCTTGTGGAACAAGAAAATAAAAATCCTGATGGCGTTCGAGAACACCAACATATTCCATTTTATTTCTGGTGAGTATCTCGACCACCTCGCCTTGAACACGCTCGCCGGGAGTTTGCGGATGGAGAATGACGCGTACCGTATCTCGATGAAGTGCGGTATTGAGAAACAGCGAAGCAACCTCGATATCCTCTTCTCTGTCGGGAATTTTTACATACCCAATTCCCTTAGGGGTAATACCAATGATTCCTTCAAGTGCAGAGGATTTATCGTCCTTATGGGGAGGGTTATTTTGAGCTTCCTTATACATAGCCCCTATCCTACCGTATTTAAGGGAACTTTTCCAACTGAACGAAAGGGCTGTGTTTTAAATATCTGTGAAAGCTCGATTTTTCTTTCACTGCATGATATCATCAAACTACATTACTTCTGGGATTTTTTGTATGATTACATTGACTAAAAAAGAAATTATTGCATTTGGAATTCTTGTTGTTTTTGCGGCGGGCGGAATAATGCTCTATGTGTCGCAAGAAAAAACAATTGAACCAACAAAAAATGAAGCATCAGGCATTGTTCGCATAATCCCCGTAGATCATTATTTTGAAAATGGCATTCATGTTTACAGGGGTATCCTAACGGTTCCCACCCCGTGTCATGAATTAGTATCGCAAGTGACCGTCATGGAATCATATCCGGAACAAGTCACTATTGATCTCAATGAACAGGGCGCTTCAAGTTTTTGTGCGCAGGTGATTACCCAAACCCCATTTGAGGTAACATTTAAGGCAAGCAAAGATGCTCGCGTTTCTCTTAAACTTGATGGAGTTCTTGCGGCACTAAAGATAACTGACCTGTCCGCGCAACAGCAGGCGGGAAAATCCGACGTAAAAAGTATTGCGCCAATTTCTACCACAACAACAAATACAACAGTTGACGATTCTTTCTTATACGAGGGAAGTGCGACGCAGTAGATACAAGAAGGGGGGAGCACGTATATTAAAAAAACATCCGCCAAGGCGGATGTTTTTTTAAGTGGTTTTTATCGTCTACACTTGTTCTCTGCCGGACGATGCTCGTCCCTCATTTCTTTTCTTGAGTTCTTCTGGTTTTACCACCTCACCTGTTGCTGGATCAACAACATTCTCACCCACGTACATGGGTTTCTCATTTTTAAATCCGCCCTCAGGTTCTTTTTTTCCTAATATTCCTTCAAACATATTGTAAAAATTATTTAATAATATCCATTGACATAACTTAATATTTATGCCACTCTAATTGTAGCACAAATTTGAACTTTACAGGAGGGTCTGTGGAAAACACAAAAGAAGAGCTTGAAACGTTATTCAACAAAGAGCTTCTCGAAAAACGGCAACTGTACTTGCGTGAGGTAGATAGCAAGTCCACATTATGGATCTTATCTTCTCTTACGTATTTAAATGCCATGAGTAAGAACGACCCAATCGAACTTCATATCACCAGTACTGGTGGAGGTGCTCGTCAAGGACTTGATCTTTGCGATAAGATAAGACTGTCGGATGCTCCCGTTATCGGCATGGTATCGGGAGTAGCTAATTCAATAGCGGCTGTCGTCCTTCAAGCATGTCATGTTCGGAAAATTGCACGTAACTCCATAATCGGTGTGCATAATGCTTCCAAAGATTCGACCAAGTTATTCATGCTTGATCCTGACAAAGAAAATCCGTATGGTATTGAAGATTGGGAAAAGATTAAAGAATCGCTTGCTCCAGGGTTCGAAGTACAAAAAGAAATTATAAAAATCTTTTCTGAACGAACAAAACGTGAACCCATTGAAATTATTCACGTACTAAATAAAGAAAAAGATTTTCGGTCAGAGGAAGCCCTTGAATTTGGTCTCGTGGATGAAGTAATCTAGTTCGCAATATTGGTAACGGCGTGCACGATGTGCACGCCGTTTTTTATTTTTCTTCGCTGTCTATTTTCACCACCCGCAATTTTTCAATCACCTCATCTTGTGCTTTCGTAACGATTTCACGCACGTTGTGCGGATTGGGGATACTCTTAACACTAATCTCTGGTACTTCACCGGCAGTTTGAATATGAATGTCTCCAAAATTAAAAAATGTCGGTATAATTCCATTAACGTTCACGGTTATATCTTGTATGCGATCAAGGCGAAATGTAGAAATTCCCCGAGAGAATAATCCCTTCTGTTCGATGTCGATGATTCGCTTGTTGGTGAGCATAAGAATATCGAGATAATAATCAGTCCAAAGAACAAAAAATGCCACCCAAATAATCCACATCCATGTTGCTGTGACCATAGTGATAAACAATTGAGCATGCTTGCCTAAAACCACAACATCCGAGAGTCCTGCACCACGTATCAATATATTAATCACGAACGGTAGAAAAACAAGAAACACAAGCGGTAGTGATTGCGCCATAAATATGAACCAATGTTTTCGTACCTCAATAATAATGTGTTCGTCTTTGTCGAGAGTAATCATGTCGTTGTGCTATATCCAAGAAGAGTAATAAGAATAATGGAGAAGAAGATGAGGGAAATTGAAAAAAAAATAGCTCCCATAAAACTCGTTGTGAGTGGTTTATATCCATAAGTAGTCCAATGATACACCAACACGAAACTTATAGTTGCAAACAAAACTAGCATGACCCCCAAGCCCATCCAAAGGTATTTGGGGTGTACCCAAAAATCAACAGACATTCCTTCTTGAATGATATTGTTATTTATGAGAAATAATTTTAGATCCATCATTCTGTGATTATATCCCCTAACTTGAATAGCTTCAATAGATTTTTTTGTTGCAGAAGTTTCTGGAGTTTTGGAAGTAGAAGCTCACAAAAAGTTGACTTTAAAGCACCTTCTGTTATATTAGAGCTCACTATGTTAATGGTACGACTGCAAAGAGTAGGAAGGAAAAATGACCCATCGTTTCGGGTTGTTTTGACTGACTCAAAAAATTCAACAAAAAGTGGCAAATTTCTCGAAGTGCTCGGCTCATACAATGCCCGCTTCGGTAAGCCGGAAATTAAAGCAGACCGAGTAAAATATTGGGTCTCTGTCGGCGCCAAAGTGTCTCCCACAGTCCACAATCTCCTGATTAATGAAAAAATTACGAGTGGAAAGAAAATCAATGTTCTCCCCCGCAAAAGCCCTCCCAAGAAAGACGAAGCGGCGGCTCCCGAAGTAGCAGGGGAGACCCAAGCAACTCCGGTAGTAATCGAAGAAAAACAAAGAGACGTAGAAGTAAAATCTTAACAAAAGGGGCTCATGCCCCTTTTTATTGACATACAATATGCAAGAAATATAATGATAGAACGGTCGAAAATCTGCAAAGAATTTATTAGATAGAGTTTGAAAGATTGAATACAATGGCTAAAGAGAGAGATGTTGAATTTTTGGAATATGTTATCAAAGCCCTTGTTGATGTTCCTGACAAAGTGAAGGTCAAGAGGGAAGTCGATGAGATGGGAGTTCTTCTCACGCTCGATGTCGATCAGGTTGATATGGGAAAAATTATCGGTCGATCCGGTAATACCGCAAAGGCAATCAGAACATTGCTTCGTGTTGTGGGTATCAAGAATAACGCCCGAGTCAACCTCAAAATTAGTGAACCCGAAGGTGGCAAAATGATGGCAGCACGCACTAGTTCAAGTGATGTCGATCGAGTGATAGAAGATCTCAAGATTTAAAGTGTTTTATTTTCAAAACCCGCCCCAGAAATGGGGCGGGTTTTGAAAATAAAGATGGTTGTACGAGTTGCCTAACACGATCCCGCAGACATTGGGGATACTGTGGCTCCTCCCTTGCCATCCTGCCCGCAGATACAGATCCATGGTTCAGGCATCATGATTTCATATACCGTATTGTTAAAACCGCCATCATTTGATTCCAGAGTAGTACCGCTTTCAAGATTGCAGTGGAGGAGATATTTTTGCACATTACCTGCAGTTCCCTCAGTTTCAAGAAAAATATATCGACAATTAAATGCATCGCTATTACTTGTTGGATTTGATGGATCATGCCAAGCTGATTTACTTATGTAACCGCCATTAAATAATTCTGAAATAAATCCAACCGATACACTGTTATCGATCCAAACACTGTCGGCTGGTACTGATTGGTCATACCAATCACCAAGAGCGCAAGTGCCCGCGTTGTATTTGTGGTATGAAAACCCCTCGAGTGGGGCATTTGAACCATCATTGGGGTACTTACCAAAATCAGTGTAATATAGTTCCAATGCAGTTTTAAATGCGCGCATTGTTTGAACTCGCTCACTATCTCGCGCTTTTGCGCGTGCACTATTAAGCGATGCAAGAACAACAGACGCGAGAATACCAATGATGGCGATAACAACCAAAAGTTCAATAAGGGTAAATCCTAGAGTTTTACTGTCCCAATTTACTCGGCTTCCTTTTTTGGTCAATGTGGTAATTTCTTGTCTATTGTTGGATTCTAATTTTTTCATATGTATTTTTAGGTGAAATCTTCTTCCTGGTTACCACGTACATTGAGCCATATATATCTTACGCATATCATACACTATCTCCCTATTTTCCCCCATTTAACATTATTCACACTCACTTTTATCCCAATTATTAAAGCAAAGGATGAACTGGGGGAGTAGTGGCTGTACAAAATCAAATGATGTTGAGCTCGGACCAGCGGTTTCTTGTGGATTTTTTCTCCGATGATATAGTTTCTTTATCCTGCAGTAATTCGCCTTGGGCGGACTATTTAAAGGGTTTGTAGTATGGCACAAGTTAATTTTCACATAGTCACACTTTTCCCAGAAGCGATTGAGCCCTATCTACAAGCTTCTATTCTAGGGCGCGCGGTACACCATAAGATTATAACAATTTCGTTATATCAACTTCGGGATTTTATTCACCGGCGTGGACAAAAAAAGGTTTTGAGTGGATTACCGAAGACTAAAAAGTATCTTAAGGTAGATGATAGACCTTACGGAGGAGGTCCTGGTATGGTACTTCAAGCAAAACCTCTCATTGATGCGGTAGAAATGATTCAAAAAAAGATTAAGAAAAAAGCCAACAGGAAAGTAAAAGTAATTTTATTTGCCACTTCTGGAAAACAATTTACCAATTCGTATGCAATAAATATTAGTAAACGGTATACGGATATTATACTCATTGCTGGACGTTATGAAGGAGTAGATGCACGGGTAAAAAGAATACTTCATGCCGAAGAAGTCTCCATAGGCCCATATGTTTTGACAGGGGGGGAACTACCTTCGGCGATAGTTATCGACGCAACAGCGCGTCATATTTCCGGAGTTCTTGGGAAAGATGAATCTATAGAAGAGCATCGTATCACTTCATCTGATGTATACACAAGACCTGAAATCTTGGAGTACAAAGGTAAAAAATATCGGGTTCCCAAAGTCTTGCTATCGGGGAATCACAAGGCAATAGAAGAGTGGAAAAGAAAACGCTTAGCTTCTGATATGTAATTAACATATCCTCCAATCGCACATGAATTGAACAACTCGATACAAACAAAAGTGCATTCCTGGCCGTTATCCCCAGTAGGATTTCCAGAAAAATTTGACAAAAAGTACACCGAGTGTATAATCCCTCTAACGCTTGAATGATTGAGTTATTTCTGAATTTCTGCATATTTCTCCCCATATTTGCGATGAAGCAAGAAATGTAAAACATTTCACTTTTCGCAGTAATTAAGAGTCTAGCTTTTGCATAATTTTGCAAAAAAATTCTTAGCATTATAAGCTAGTTTAATAGCCTTCATAATTAAAAGGTAGGGTTTCTTTTTGCGTTTATTGTCTAACGATGTGAGAGAACCACAAAATAAAGTTTTGCGGTTCCGAACGAGCGACGACAACAAAAGATTTATCCCCTTTTATTTTTTGCGTTATGAGAGAAAAAAAACATTTTTCACGTTACAAAGAAGCTCTCGAACAGTTGCCAAATTTTACGGATACACAAGTAAAATCGTATCAATGGCTTATCGAGAAAGGTCTCGCAGAAGTATTCAAGGAGTTTTCTCCCATCAAAGATTATTCGGAAAAAAAGTTTGAACTTGAGTTCACGGGATTTGAACTTTCAAAGCCCAAATATGACGAGCATTACGCTAAGGTAAATAAACTAACTTACGAAGCTCCAATCCGTGCACGCGTCAAACTCAAGAACAAGACTCTTAACATAGATAAAGAGCAGGAGATTTTCGTTGCTGATTTTCCGCTTATGACCGAACATGGTACGTTCGTTATCAATGGAGTGGAACGCGTGGTTGTGCCACAACTCGCGCGTTCGTTCGGAATTTTCTTTAATATTCAGGAATCAAAAGGCAAGCGATATTTTGGTGCAAAAATTATCCCTGCTCGTGGAGCGTGGGTTGAAATAGAATCCGAATCAGATGGAGCGATTTATGTGCGTATTGATAAGAAGCGTAAATTTCCCATTACGTCCCTTCTTCGCGTACTAGGACTTCACACTGATGAGGCGATACTGAAAGCGTTTAGTGATAATCCAGAAGCCAAAAAAGTTATCGAGATTTCTCTATCAAAAGATGTTGCAAAAAGTGTAGCCGACTCCTATGTTGAAATTTATAAGCGCTTGCGTGATGGAGATCTCGCGACAGCAGATCATGCAAAAGAATTTATTCTTTCCATTTTCAGCAAGGAAAAATACGACCTTTCAGAAGTCGGTCGTTTTAAATTTAATCGTAGATTTGGTAAGGGTACGGGAAAAACAGATATAGAAAAAAGAACAGTAACTTCTGATGATATTGCAATCATTGCTCGCCATATTGTTACCCTCAATCAGACACCCAAAGCGCTTCCTGACGATATCGACCATTTGGGATCGCGGCGCGTGCGACCCGTAGGAGAAATGATGCAGCAGAAGGTACGTGTTGGAATGTCTCAAATGAAGCGAAATATTCAGGACCGAATGTCTACAATCGATTCTGATGCAACACTTCCGATTCAGCTCATCAGCCCGCGTCCACTCCAGGCCCGAATCAAAGAATTTTTTACGACCAACCAACTTTCGCAGTTCATGGCGCAGTACAATACTCTTACGGAGATTGAACATTTGCGCACGCTCTCCGCACTTGGTCCCGGAGGTCTCACACGAGAGCGTGCAGGTCTTGAGGTGCGTGACGTTCACCCATCACATTACGGCAGACTTTGCCCAATCCACACACCAGAAGGTCCGAATATCGGTCTTATTCTCCGTTTGTCAACCTACGCACGTGTAAATGACTTCGGCATTATTGAAACCCCATACGCAAAAGTAGTAAAAGGAAAAATTACAAAAGAAATTGTATATTTTGACGGACTTGAAGAGGAAGGTTATAACATTGCCCATGGTGCGATTCGCTATGATGAACATGGCAACATTGCCGACGAACACGTTGAAGTACGTTCAAGTGGAAAACCAACCCTTGTTCCTCGTGATATGGTCCATTTTATCGACGTTGCTCCCGGTCAGGCATTTTCAATAGCTACTTCAATGATTCCATTTCTTGAGCACGATGATGCAAACCGCGCGCTCATGGGTTCAAACATGCAAAAACAAGCAACACCATGCATTTCACCAGAAGCGCCAATTGTTGCGACGGGCATTGAAGAAAAAGCGGCGCGTGATACAGGAAGAGTGGTTATTGCGAAAGAAGATGGTGTGGTTAAATATCTTGATGCGCGAAAAATTATTATTGAAGATACGAAAGGTAAAGACCATGAATACAACCTTATTTCATATTCAAGAACCAACGGTTTCACCGCGTTTCATCAACGTTGCGCGGTTGATCTGGGTCAGAAAATAAAAAAAGGGAATGTGTTAGCAGATACTTCTTCTTCCGAAGGTGGTCAGATTGCGCTTGGGCAAAATGTAATGGTTGCGTTTATGGCATGGGGTGGTGCAAACTACGAAGACGCGATCATTCTTTCAGAACGTCTGGTTAAAAACAGTAAATTCTCAAGCATTCACATGGATGAGTTTGTGGTAAATGTGCGAGACACTAAACTTGGTCCAGAAATAACAACACATGATATTCCCAATGTCGGCGAAGGCAAACTGAAAGATTTGGATGAGGATGGTATTGTGCGCGTAGGTGCCGAGGTACATCCGAACGATATTTTGGTCGGAAAAATTACACCCAAAGGAGAAGCGGAACTTACTCCAGAAGAGCGACTTCTTCGTTCAATCTTTGGTGAAAAAGCGCGTGACGTGAAAGATACATCACTTCGCATGGAGCATGGCAAGCGCGGACGCGTGGTGGGCGTAAAAGTATTCTCACGAGACAAGGGAGACAATCTCGACTCGGGAATCATCAAACGCATTCATATTGAAGTTGCACAACTCCGCAGTGTTTCTGTGGGCGATAAACTTGCGGGGCGTCACGGGAACAAGGGAGTTATTTCTATTATTTTACCTGAAGAAGATATGCCCTACGGTGAAGACGGTATGCCGGTAGATGTTATTTTGACACCTCTCGGCGTTCCTTCTCGAATGAACTTAGGACAAGTGCTCGAACTTCACTTGGGACTTGCTGCGCACACGCTTAATTATCAGGCAATATCTCCTGGGTTCATGGGTGCAACGGCTGAAGAAATAAAAGAAGAATTGGTGAAAGCTGGGTTTCCTGCTGATGGAAAGGTGCAACTGTATGATGGCAGAACAGGAGAACCTTTTGAACAAAAAAGTGCCATAGGGTATATGTATATTATGAAGCTTCACCACATGGTTGAAGACAAGATTCACATGCGCTCCATTGGACCATACTCTCTCATCACACAACAGCCACTTGGCGGAAAAGCACAAGGTGGAGGACAGCGATTTGGAGAAATGGAAGTCTGGGCACTAGAAGGATATGGCGCAACGCATGTGTTACGCGAAATGCTTACGGTAAAGTCAGATGACATATCGGGGCGTTCAGCCGCGTTTGATTCCATCGTAAAGGGTGATGATGTCAGGCAAAACAATCTCCCTGAATCATTTAATGTATTACTGAACAACCTTCGCGGTCTTGGTCTTGATGTCGAACTGCGAAAAAGAGAAGGCGGGACGAAAGAAAAATAAAAATGCAAATATCAAAATGAAAAATTACGGCGTCGCCGAAGGCGACACAATAATTTTAAACTTTGATTTTTAAACTTTAATTTTATACCCATGAAACCAATGAAAGAAAAATTTGATTTTGATGCTGTACTTCTCAAGCTTGCATCCCCGGAGCGTATTAAAGAATGGTCATATGGCGAAGTTACAAGGCCTGAAACCATCAACTATCGAACCCAGCGTAGCGAACGTGGGGGTCTTTTTGACGAACGCATTTTCGGTCCCGAAAAAGATTATGAATGTTATTGTGGAAAATATAAGAGGATTCGTTATAAAAATATTGTGTGTGAAAAATGCGGAGTTGAAGTAACACGAAGTATCGTACGTCGAGAGCGCATGGGGCATATTGAACTTGCAAGTCCCGTTGCTCATATTTGGTTTTTGCGTGGCGTTCCTTCAAGAATCGGGCTTATTCTCAATATCCCTGTTTCTGAACTTGAGAAGGTGATTTATTTTGCCGGTTATGCCATAACTCAAGTTAACGAAAACGAGAAAGAGAAACTCATGAAAAAGCTTGATACAGAGTACAAGGTGAAAGTGAATGCACTTAGTGACGATAAATCAAAGGAGAAGATCAAGGAACTATTGAGTAACGCTAAAAAAGAAATTGAAAGTATCAGCCTTGGTCGTGTGCTTGATGAAGCAACCTATCATCGTTTTTCACTTAAATACGGCACAGTGTTTGAAGCAAGTATTGGCGCGGAAGCGATTTATAATATCTTCAAAAATCTTGATCTTAATAAACTCAAAGATAAACTTCAGGGAGAGCTTCTCAATGCCGGCGCTGCGGAACGTGCAAAACTTCAAAAACGGCTTGGTGTGGTAAAAGCTATGATTAATTCAAAAGTTCGTCCAGAGTGGATGTTTCTTACGGTAATCCCCATTACTCCTCCCGCGCTTCGCCCGATGGTTGCACTCGAAGGAGGAAGGCATGCGACATCAGATATCAACGATCTCTATCGTCGTGTAATCAATCGTAATAATCGACTTAAAAAATTAAAAGAGATCGGTGCGCCCGATGTCATTTTACGCAACGAAAAACGAATTTTACAGGAAGCCGTTGATTCTCTTCTGGATAACTCAATCAGGCGAGCGCAATCTGCTGCCATGAGTCAAGCACAAAAACGAACCCTCAAATCACTTTCCGACAGTCTCAAGGGTAAACAAGGTCTTTTCAGACAAAACCTTTTAGGAAAACGTGTTGATTATTCGGGTCGTTCCGTTATTGTTGTTGGACCAAATCTTAAATTAAGCCAATGTGGAATTCCCAAACACATGGCACTTGAGCTTTTCCGCCCTTTCGTTATTTCAAAAATCCTTGAACGTGAATTAGCATTTAATATTCGCGGAGCAGGACGCCTTATTGACGAGGGCGTGCCGGAAGTGTGGGCAATTTTGGAAGAAGTGATTAAGGGTAAGTACGTAATGCTTAATCGTGCGCCGACACTTCACCGTCTTGGTATTCAAGCATTCAACCCTGTGCTTATCGAAGGCAATGCAATCCAGGTCCATCCGCTCGTGTGTACGGCGTTTAATGCCGACTTCGACGGTGACCAGATGGCAGTACACGTTCCGCTTTCTAAAAAAGCTCAAGAAGAAGCCCGTGAAATCATGGCATCAAATAAAAATCTTCTTGGTCCCGGCAATGGCGATCCTATTGTAAACCCAAAACAAGATATCGTACTCGGATGCTATTGGATGACCAAGATAATTCCTGGCGACAAAGGAGAAGGAAAAATTTTCCCAACCCCGAACAATGCCATTACTTCATATGACTTTGGGCAAGTTGGATTTCGCGCAAAAATAAAAGTGATGGGCACTGATAGTCCAAAATACAAAGAATTTGGAGGCGGAGTATTTGAAACATCTGTCGGGAGGCTCCTCTTTAATAGCGTTTTGCCAAAAGATTTCGCCTACATTAACAAAGAAGTCGGCAAGAAAGATCTTGAACAAATTGTCGACGATCTCATTAATACGTATGGTATTGATGCAACACCAGATGTTCTCGATAAAATCAAAGCGTTTGGGTATAAGTATGTTACAAAATCAGGAATTACCTGGGGAATTGATGAAGTACGCGTTCCAACCGCAAAAAAAGAAATTGTCGCAAAAGCACGAGCGGAAAATGCAATTGTGGTAACTCAATATAACGACGGGCTTCTTTCTGACGAAGAGAGATATCGTAAAGTTATTGAAATTTGGCAGGGGGTTCGAAATGAAATTGAAAAAATAATGCCCACCACCCTTGACCCGAATGGATCCGCGTATGACATGATTAAATCAGGCGCGCGTGGAACGCTTTCACAGGTGGTAAACATGGCTGGTATGAAAGGTCTTATTATTAACACCGCAGGACGTACGCTTGATTTCCCAATTATTCCATCGAACAAAGAAGGGCTTTCACCGCTTGAATTTTTTATCACGACTCACGGTTCTCGAAAGGGTCTTGCTGACACCGCGCTTAATACCGCAAAGGCCGGATATCTCACAAGAAGACTTGTTGATGTTGCGCAAGACGCAATTATTACGGAAGAAGATTGTGGGGACAAGGAGGGAAAAATTATTAAGCGCGAAAGTCTTGCGGGGTTTGAAACACCGCTCTCACGTGACATTCGTGGAAGAGTTATCATGAAGGATATTGTTGGCATAAATGGAAAAACTCTTTTCAAAAAAGGACATCTTCTCACTAAAAAAGAAGCGCAAGCCGTTGAAAAAGATGGAATTACCGAAGCCCATGTACGATCACCACTTACCTGTAAGGCATTGCATGGGATTTGTAAAACATGTTACGGCGCAGATCTTTCTAAGAATGTTCTTGTTGGATATGGAGAAGCGGTTGGAATAATTGCTGCACAGGCGATTGGAGAGCCGGGAACACAGTTAACCATGCGTACGTTCCACTCAGGAGGAATTGCAGAAGTGGGAGGAGATATTACTATGGGTCTTCCGCGCGTGGAAGAAATTTTTGAGCGAAGAATTCCCAAGAGTCCTGCGGTAGTTAGTCAGATAGATGGAGATGTTATAGAACTATTAGATTCTGAACAAGAAAAGAAGATTGTTGTTCTCCCTGATCCAAAATCTCTCACAAAAACTAAAAAAGAAAAAATTGAATATATCGTACATCCACGAAGAATGATACTCGTGAAGGTGGGCGAAACGGTAAAAAAGGGGGCTCTTCTTACTGACGGTTCTGCAGATATTGCCGAAGTATTTGAATACGGAGGCAAAGATGCCGCAGAAAATTACATCATCAACGAAGTCAATAAAATTTATCAACTTCAAGGAGCTTCAATTTCACGTAAACACATAGAAGTCATTGTGCGACAGATGTTCTCTCGAAGAAAGATTAAGGATCCTGCGGGAACGCGATTTGGGTTAGGGGAGGTTGTTGAATCCGGCGAACTTGCTGAAGAGAATGATCGTGTTGCGGAAGATGGCGGTGAAAAGGCAAAGGCGGATTTCGTGGTTCTTGGCATCTCTGAAGTCGCGCTTACCACGCAAAGCTGGCTTTCAGCAGCGTCATTTGAAAATACAACGCGTGTTCTCATTGATACGGCGATTCGCGGGGGCGTTGACGAGCTTCGCGGTCTCAAGGAAAATGTTATCATCGGTCGTATTATTCCTGCAGGAACAGGATTTCGTGAGACGATGGCAACAAAAGGGGAAAAGAAGGAAGAATCTGTATAATGAGTTGAACGTTCGTAAGGTTATAAAGTTCATAAAGTGAAGATACAACTCTTTTCTTTACAAACTTTACAAACTTTCTACTTTATAAACTGACTTTATGGCATCCGTTGTCGAACAGATAAAATCAAAATTGAGTATCGTCGACGTTATAGGCTCTTACATAAAGCTTGAACGGGCGGGGAGTAATTTTAAAGCTCGATGTCCGTTTCATAACGAAAAAACTGCGTCATTCTTCATTTCACCCTCACGCGAAACGTATCATTGTTTTGGATGCAATCGAGGCGGAGATATGTTGAGTTTTGTTCAGGAAATCGAAGGATTAGATTTTCGTGGAGCACTCGGTACATTAGCGGAACGTGCGGGAGTTCGTATGAACGTATCGGAACCTGGAGAAAGCCGCGAGCGAGAGAAAATTTTCGCCGTACTTGAAGAGTCCACAAAGTTCTTTTCGAATCATTTAGAAAAAAATAAAGAATCTCATGAGTATCTCATCAAGCGTGGAATCATGGATGAAACGATTAAAGAATTTCGGTTGGGGTATGCTCCTTCGGAGTGGCGATCACTCTCCGAATTTCTTCAAAAAAAGGGATTTACTCCAGAACATCTTCTGAAAGCAGGGCTCTCAATAAAAAGCGAGAAAGGATATTACGACAGATTCCGCGGAAGAGTGATGTTTCCTATTGCTGATAATGGAGGGAAAATCGTTGGATTTTCAGGCAGAATTCTTCCAGGGACCGAACAAGGTGATGTTGACAAACAGGCAAAATATGTAAACAGTCCAGAGACCGAAGTTTTTCACAAGTCGAAAATTTTGTACGGTTTTGACAAAGCAAAACAATCGATTCGAAAAGAAAATACAGCTGTTTTGGTTGAGGGGCAAATGGACCTCGTTCTTTCACATCAATCTGGGGTCGTACATACTGTCGCATCATCGGGGACTGCGCTTACTAAAGATCATTTGATTTTAATTAAACGTCTTGCTGATACACTTGTTATTGCATTTGATGCTGATGAAGCGGGATTGTCCGCATCAAAAAAAGGTGTTGACTTGGCATTATCCCTAGGATTTGATGTGAGAGTTGCGGAAATTCCTTCAGGTCTTGATCCGGCAGACGTTGTCATGAAAGACCCGGAAGGCTGGAAACACAGTGTTCTCAATGCGCGACACATTATAGATTTTTACCTCAAGGCTCTTTCGGGGAAAGGATATGATATGAGGACGTTTCGTAAAAAAACCAGCGAGCTTGTTCTTCCCTATATCGTGAAATTAAGAAACACTATTGATCAGGCACATTTTGTTTCTGAAACGGCACGAGCGCTCCATTTAAGTGAAGAGCCAATCTGGGAAGAACTCAAAAAACTTAGAGGAAACGAGCTTGCAGACACTTCTTATCGAGAACCCGAAGAAAAGGCGGACAAAAGTAGTCAATCTGCTGAATTAGGAAGACGGCAAAACATAGAGCGAAAGATATTAGGAATTCTGCTTTGGCAAGAAAGTACTTCAAAGCCATTGGCGGACAGGGTAGGATGGGAACAGCAATATGGAGTGATTGTCGGCGAAAGCACACTTAAAGAAAAAAAAGATCTTCCAGAAAAAGAAAAAAACAACCTTATTTTTGAAGCGGAAATATATTATCAAGATTTGAAAGAATTACCCCAAGAGATAGAACTCCTTCTTGCAAATTTAGAAGAAGAAGTCCTTAAGGAACAACTTGTCATTGCGATGGATGAACTGCGAGATGTGGAACATAAAGGAGACACGACGCGGTCAATGGAAATTTTAAAAAAATGCCAAGAAATTTCAAAAAAATTAAGTGAGATTGTAAAAAAGTAATTTAATACTATAATTATTAATCTATGGTAAAAAAATCTTCCACAGAAAAGAAAACGAAAAAGGTGAAAAAAACGAAAAAAGTTTTATCTCGTAAGGTAAAACGCTCTTCTTCTGTATCAAAGAAGATGATAAAAAAAGAGCTGGTTAAGAAGCCTACAAAAAAAGAAAAAGCAATCGAAGCAAAACTCATAAAAGTTGCAAAAAAACGGGGAGACAGTTTAAATAAAAAAGCTGACACGCTTATTTTAAAAGGGTATGAGCGCGGATTTGTGACGTACGATGAGCTCCTTAAAGAATTTCCCAATATTGAAGATGATGTTTCATTTCTCGATGAGTTGTATGAGCGTCTCAATAAAGCAGGCATCGATGTACTTGAGGGAGGCGATCTTCTCCAGACGGGACCGGAAACAGGCAAAAAACTTTATAGCGAAGGATCATCATATGACTCGATTCAGATGTATCTTAAAGAGATTGGGCAATATCCGCTTATCAGTGCGCATGAAGAAAAAGAACTTGCTAAACGCATAGAAAAAGGCGACATGGAGGCAAAAAATCTTCTTGCCCGTGCCAACCTTCGCCTTGTTGTTTCTATAGCAAAAAAATATGTGGGAAGAAGTGCAGACTTAACCCTTTTAGACCTTATTCAAGAAGGGAATCTAGGGCTTTTTAAAGCAGTTGACAAATTTGAATGGTCGAAGGGATATAAATTTTCCACCTATGCAACATGGTGGATTAGGCAGGCGATCACTCGCGCGCTTGCAGACCAATCGCGCACCATTCGTATTCCGGTGCACATGGTTGAGACGATTGCGAAATACAAACAAGTAGTGCGCCGTCTTTCGCAAGACCTTGGACGCGAACCGCTTGCGGAAGAAATTGCAACTGAAATGGGTGTTGAAGTGGACAAAATTCATACGATTGAAAAGATCGATCAAGACACCGTTTCACTTGAAAAACCGATCGGCGATGAGGGTGACGAGAAGTCAACATTGGGAGAATTTATTGCGGACGAGAAAATTCTTGCACCTGATCAGGATTCTTCACGGCGCATTCTTACCGATCAAGTAACAGAGATTTTAGACGATCTTTCTCCGAAAGAACGTAAAATTCTTGAAATGCGGCATGGATTGGGTGATGCGCATGGCGTCATACACACACTCGAAGAAGTGGGGAAAGAGTTTGGCGTGACACGCGAACGTATCCGCCAAATTGAAGCAAAAGCGCTTGAAAAGATCCGCATGCATGAGAAAGCTCTGCGGCTTAAGAATTACTGAAGTCGCGTAGCGTATAACTTGTAACACGTAACATAAAAAAACGGCGCACTGTGTGCGCCGTTTTAAAAACCAATTAACAAAACAGACCAATTTTTTAGTCCTACTTTTTTAGATTTGCGTAATCATATCCTGCAATGAAAAGGGCACGTGCACCCAAGATTCCAGTAACCGCACATAGAACGACCAGTCTCACGGATGTCGGGTTGACAGGAAGTGCGACTATGATACTGAAAATACAACCCAATCCAAGTAATACGAAAAGAACAACCTCCCAGATTCTTGTGTGCATAAATCACCTCATAGGATTAAAGAACTGTTTGTATGCTTACACATTTGGTACAATAAATCAAATACTATAGCGATCATCCTTCTGCAGAATATAGCAGGGTCAATATCAATGAAAACCACAAAAACAGTGACAAAAAAACAAAAACTGAAAACCCATACAGGACTCTCGGAAGCTTTAGTGCGCCATATTTCTGCGGTAAAAAAAGAACCGAAGTGGATGCTTGAGAAGCGGCTCAAAGCTTATGGGCTTTATCAAACCGCAAAACTTCCAAGATTCGGCCCAGACCTCTCGGGTCTTGATCTGAAAAATATGATCTATTACGTCGATCCCGATGCTCCGGAAACAGACCAATGGAAAAAACTTCCCAAAGAAATCACAGATACATTTGAAAAATTAGGGATTCCAAAAGCGGAGCGGGAATATTTGGGCGGTGTTGGCGCACAATATGATTCTGGTGTTGTGTATCATCGGCTTAAAAAATCTCTCGCAGATAAGGGAGTTGTTTTTGAAAATATGGATGTTGCGGTACAAAAATATCCCGAGCTCGTGAAAAAATATTTTATGACCGATTGTGTTCCGATTGAAGAGCATACATTCACGATGCTTCATGCTGCTGTCTGGAGTGGGGGGACATTTATTTATGTACCCAAGGGGGTGAAAGTCGGAATGCCGCTTCAGGCATACTTTAGAATGAATCGCGCGCGTAGCGGACAATTCGAACACACGCTTATTATTGCTGATGAGGGTTCAGAAATCGAATATATCGAAGGATGTTCCGCACCAAAATATAATTACTCATCACTTCATGCAGGCTGTGTTGAACTTTTTGTGCTTCCTGGAGCAAAAATGAAATATATCAGCATCGAGAACTGGTCGCTTAATACGTACAACCTCAACACAAAACGTGCAATCGTGGAGAAAGACGGGGAGATAAAATGGGTCAACGGCAATATGGGCTCGGGCGTCACTATGCTCTATCCCTCGTCGGTTTTAAAAGGGGAAGGGGCAAAAGCAGCCAACATCGGTCTTGTGATTGCGGGAAAGGGTCAGATACAAGACACAGGGGGAAAGACACTTCACCTTGCTCCCAATACTTCATCGACCATTTATTCAAAATCAATTTCAAAAGACGGTGGAATTGCCAATTATCGCGGACTCATTAAGGTAGCTCCCAATGCAACAAACACTCGCTCGTCGCTCGTGTGCGAGTCACTTCTTCTCGATGAAAAGTCGCAGGCGAATACATTTCCATCGGTGCAAAATGCAAACGATCAGGTTGAAATCAGTCATGAAGCACGTATTGGGCGCATTGGGGAAGACGAAATTTTTTATTTGAAAACTCGCGGATTTTCGGAGCAGGCGGCGGTGCGCCTTGCGGTGACCGGTTTCGCAAATCCGATCATCAAAGAACTTCCACTTGAATATGCACTTGAACTTAACAAGCTTATCTCGCTTGAAATGGGGGAGGGGAAATACTAAATCATGATATCCAAAGACATAAAAAATAATTTTCCCATTTTTAAAAAAGTTTCCAACCTTGTTTACTTGGACAGTGCCGCAACCTCACAAACACCCGAGGGAGTGTTGAAAGCGATGGAAGAATATTATACGGGGTTTCGTTCAAATATTCATCGCGGGTTATACAGAATGGGGGAACAAGCGACAGAAAGCTACGAAGGTGCTCGAAGAAAAATCGCGCGGTTTATTGGTGCAGACGAGGGGGAGATAGTTTTTACGAGTGGAGCAACAGATTCGTCAAATATGCTTATTCGAAGTATTGAGGAGTCCCTTGAACTTAGGGAGGGTGATGAAATCGTGACCACAGTAATGGAGCATCATTCAACACTTATTCCACTCCAAAAACTTGCAAAACGGCGCAAGCTCGTTCTAAAGCATATTTCCATGACAAGCGATTTTCATCTAGACTATCGTGAAGCAGAAAAACTTATTACCCCAAAGACAAAAATTGTTTCGGTCATACTTGCGAGTAATGTTTTGGGAACGATTAATGACATAAAAACTATTGCGAATCTCGCACATGAGGTGGGGGCGCTTATGGTGGTTGATGGCACGGAAGCAGTCGGGCATATTTCCGTTGATGTAAAGGAATTTGATGCAGATTTCCTGTATTTTTCCGGACACAAGATGCTTGGACCGACAGGAATTGGCGTATTGTATGGCAAGAAAGAACTACTTTATAAAGTGGAACCAAGTATTTTTGGCGGTGGTATCGTAGAAAAAGTAACACTTACCGATGCAACATGGAAGAGAGCACCTGCCCGTTTTGAAGCGGGGACACAGAACATTGCCGGAGCGATTGGTCTTGGTGCGGCAGTTGAATATCTCGAAGAGATTGGTATCCAAAATATTCACAAACATGTGCAAGAACTTACGGAAGATGCAATCAAGAAACTAGAGAAAATCAACGGGGTCAAAATTTTTACTCAAAAAAATACAAAGAAAAATGTCGGCATCGTTTCTTTTATAATAGAAGGTATTCATTCTCACGACATAGCAGAAATTGCCGGACGAGACGATGTAGCGATTCGCGCAGGACATCATTGCGCGCAGCCACTTATAGAAACCTTGGGGGTACGTGCTACTGCTCGCGCAAGTTTTTATATGTATAATAGTAAAAATGATATTGATAGGTTGGTAATAAGCATTGATCGTGCGCATACGATGTTTCTTAAAACCACAATTGACTAACAAATTACTTCTGAACAACAATGGACGAAGAACTATACAAAGAGCATATTTTGGAACATTATCGTAACCCACACAATAAAAGGGAGCTTCCTTATGCAAATATACAAGGTAGTGCTTCAAACCCAATATGTGGAGATGATGTCGCGATTTATATCAATTTGAGTGGAGAACATAGACTCATTGAAGTATCATTCCTTGGTGAAGGGTGTGTTGTGAGTCAGGCCGCAGGCTCCATGCTTACCGATAAACTCCGTGGAATGGAACTCCGTGATGTGAAGCTATTATCTCCTGGCGATATCTACAGCATGCTTGCGGTTCGCATAAGCCCCGCCCGTGTTAATTGCGCGCTTCTTTCATATGAGGCATTAAGTAATGGACTAAAAAAACTTGATAGCAATCAGTAATAATTTCCAAGTGGTGCCATTTAAAATTGTCCTTGGAAATTGGATTACGAATTATGGTTGAACAGAAAATATTGAACGTAAGGAATTTGTCCGTGGAAACTCAAGAAAAAGTTGTTGTAAGCAATGTCTCTTTAGAAATGAAACCGGGAAAGATTTCCATGCTTATGGGTCCTAATGGGTCAGGTAAATCCAGTCTCCTTAAGGGTATTTTTGGACATCCAAAATATAAGATTACGGAAGGGACAATCACTCTTAACGGCAGAAATATAACGAAGATTACTACTGAAAAAAAGGCAAAACTGAAGATGTTTTTTTCTATGCAATATCTTCCGGAAGTATCTGGAGTAACTCTTTTAAAATTTATTCATACGTCGCACCAAGAGATTACGGGGAAAAATATTTCGGTACTCGAATTCTACAAGACGATTATGGCGACCGCATCTCTTCTCGAAATTCCTGATGCGCTCCTTAAGCGTGAATTACATGTAGGTTTTTCCGGAGGAGAGAAAAAACTTTCGGAAGTTTTACAGATGGCTTTACTTGAACCAGAGTTTGCTTTTTTGGACGAAATAGATTCCGGAGTCGATGTGGATTCTTTAAAAAAAGTATTTTCTGCAATCGTGAGACTTACAAAAAAGGGTACTGGTTTTCTTTTAGTAACGCATGCTACTAAAATCTTGGATTATATTAAGCCTGATGCGGTGTATATAATGAAAGAGGGGAGAATAAAAAAGACAGGAGGGTATGAGCTCATGGAGGAAATTGAAGAAAAAGGATTTAATATGTAATGCAATAGCTTGTAGTTAGTAGCCTTAGGAGGGCAATACTTAAAAGTTATAAGTTAAGAGTTCGAATCTTTTAGAAAAATATGCATACACCTAATACAATTACCGAAAAAGCAATAATCGAGAAATTAAAACAGGTCAAAGATCCTGAATTGGGAATCGATATTTGGACTCTTGGATTGGTGTATAAGATTATGATTGATGATAAGGAGATTAAGATATTAATGACCTTAACCACGCCGTTTTGCCCATTCGCAGATGATATTTTTCGTGATGTTAAAAAAAATGTTGGTGAACTTATGAAAGAAAAAGATGTGGAGAATGTTAAAGTGGATTTTACTTTCGAACCTCCGTGGGAGCCTGCGGAGGAATTGCGTACGTTGCTCGGATTATAAAAACTCCCCTAGGCGGGGAGTTTTTATAAAAGAATAAAAGAACAGAGTATAATACTATTTTGCTAGTGCGCTATCGATAAAAGACTTCACCGAAGCAAGTGGTTGTGCTCCCGGGATAACCACTTGTTCACCTGTTTTCTTGATGATTGCGAACGTAGAAGGAGTTCCCGTTACACCCGCCTTAAGCCCTCCCTGAAAATCTTCCTCAATATGCGCAGCATATTTACCCGAATTGAGACATGTCTCAAATTTTGCGCCATCTAATCCGATATACTTTGCAATCTCTAGGATTTTTGCCGGATCAAGTTGGTTATTTGATGGCGTAATTTCAAAAATTCTGTCCATATATGCCCAGAATTTATCATTTCCACCAAGGTTGTTTGCGCATTCTGCGCCCTCGGCTTCTTTTCGCGCCTTAGGGTGTATAGAATCAAGCGGGAAGTGACGATATACTAATGCAACTTTTCCGTCTTTGCCATACTGATCCATAATCTGTTTTACCGTGGGGTGAAATGTCTTGCAGTACGGGCATTCCGTGTCTGAGTATTCAACGAGTACAACTGGAGCATCGGGATTACCGAGTATGTGGTCTTTGGCAGTAACGGGGGGAATTTTAACCACCTCTTCTTTTTTACCATCTTCTGCTACCGGCTTGGGAATGGTTCCGGATTTTCCGCTTGTATAAAAAATCGCTCCTGCGATGATCGCTCCCGCGATAATGATTGCCACAGGGACGGTCATAGTGCTTTTGATTTCTTGCTTATTTTCCTGCTCCATGTTTTTATGCTTTAGGTTAGCCGTATTTAATTTATTACGGCATGCTTTTAATGTCTACTGTCGCGTACTTGTCATGATAGCACAGTGGAAAATCTCTGCAAATAAATTTACCGGCGTCATTGCAGTTTAGGTTCTCTTGGGGTAATCTTATGTTATTGACCATGACTATTAAAACCGCAGAATTTATCAAGGGAATTGTTGGAACAGATCCTATTCTGGAAGATCTTCATAAACAGATTGTGTTTGTAGGGCGATCAAACGTTGGAAAATCAAGCGTTATTAATTCCTTGACAGGAAGGAAAAATTTAGTGAGATCAAGTGCGGAACCTGGAAAAACTCAAGAAATAAATTTTTTCCTCGTGAATAAGAAGTTTTACTTCGTCGATCTTCCGGGTTATGGATTCGCAAAAATTCCCGCCAAGCGACGTGAAAAATTACGCAAACTTATTATTTGGTATCTTACGTATTCAGGTGTGACTCCACAAAAAATCGTGTTGATTATCGACGCACGAGTTGGCTTTACACAGCTCGACCAAGAAATGTTCACCATCCTCAAAGAGTGTGGTCATCCGATTCTTGTATTAGCAAATAAGATTGATGGCGTGAAAAGTGGTGTGCGTATAAAACAAGAACGAGTGGTTCGTGAACAAGCAGGGGGAGAGGAAGTGTTTTTTTATTCCGCAAAAAATGGAGAAGGTAAGGAAAAATTATTACGCAATCTTTCTTCTTCTCTTCTCCCGTAAAATCAATATATGCTAAAACGCGTTATTATAATCACCGTCATGATTACTTCAATTACCATTGTGGCGAGTTTTTATGCACCCAAGAGCGACACGTCTTCAGGTTCAGGAGAAAAAATTTCCGTGGTCACCAGTTTTTATGTGCTGGGAAATTTTATTGAGAATATCGGTGGAGATATTGTTTCAGTGCGTGTTATCACGCCACCAGGTATCGAACCTCATGATTACGAACCGACACCAAACGACCTCGTTGCCGTTGGACATGCAACGCTTTTTATATACAACGGCGCCGGATTTGATCCGTGGGCGAATCAATTAATCAATTCAAGTAACGCGCACGCTCTTAATATGAGCGAACAATTGAACCTCGTTCTCAATCACCCAGGAGAAACATCAGATCCACAAAATTTTTCCAATCCCCACTATTGGCTTGACCCCGTTTTGGCTATCGAAGAGGTAAGAATTATCCGCGATGCTTTAATAACGTTGGTTCCATCACAACAGACTCTGTTTAAAAAAAACGCGGAAGCATATATCAATAGAATTGCTTTATTGCACCATGATTTTGAGGAGGGTCTCGGTACCTGCGCTAATCATGATATTATTGTTTCCCATAATGCCTTTGAATATCTCGGCATTCGGTATACTATAAACACCATCCCTATCGCCGGAATTTCTCCGGAAGACGAACCTTCTACAAAAAAAATTGGCGAACTAACTCAATTAGCAAAAGAAAAAGATATTCGTTTTATTTTCTTCGAAACATCCGCAAGTCCAAAGCTTGCAGAAACGATTGCGCGGGAAGTAGGAATTAAAACACTCGTGTTGAATCCGATAGAAACTCTTACAGAAGAGGAACTAAAGGTTGGCGAAGATTATATATCAGTTATGAAAACAAATTTGAATAATTTAAGAAAAGCACTTGTATGCATGTAAACGAAATTCCTTATATACAACTTGAAGATGTAGATTTTTCTTATAATAAAATACCGGTTCTTGAGGCGGTGAGTTTTACGGTGCGCAAAGGAGATTATATCGGGATCATTGGACCCAATGGCGGGGGAAAGACAACACTTCTCAAGATACTATTGGGACTCATTGAGCCTGCGCGTGGCGTGGTGCGCATTATGGGACAGGACATACATAATCTCAAAGACCGTTCAATTATCGGATATGTACCCCAGCGTGTTGGAGAATCTGAACATCGCTTTCCCGCAACCGTGGAAGAAATTGTTGAGACAGGGCGTATTGCAAAACGTGGACTTTTTAAACGACTCACCGAAAAAGATCGTGATGCGGTAGGACATGCGATGGATATGAGTGGCGTATTGGGTTTAAAAGATCGCCTCATTGGTCAGCTTTCAGGCGGGGAAATGCAAAAGGTTTTTATAGCACGCGCGCTTGCGGGCGACCCAAAGATTTTGGTACTCGATGAACCTACGACAGGAGTTGATGTGGGATCGCAGAAGAGATTCTATGAATTCTTGGGTAGACTCAATCGTGAACATCATCTAACTATTATTTTTGTATCACACGACGTTGATGTTGTTTCCACTGAAGCGCGTTCTGTCATTTGTCTGAATAAGAATTTGGTGTGTGAGGGACCCTCGTCTCAACTTCATGACGAAGAAGTTATTAAAAAGCTTTATGGAGATAAAATCAACCTTGTAATTCATAGTCATTAGACAATTGGTTCATAAGAAATTCCATGTTAGAAATTTTTCAATTTGATTTTATGATACGAGCATTCGCGGCGGGGCTTGCCATTGCCGTTGTCGCTCCGGTTATTGGCATGTTTCTCGTGGTCAGGCGGTACTCGCTCTTGGCAGATACATTGGCGCATGTCTCGCTCGCAGGTGTCGCCATAGGGCTTCTTCTGGGGCTTAATCCTGTTATTACCGCCATTATAGCTTCTATCATCGCTTCGATTGGTATTGAGCGTCTTCGAACAACAAAAAAAATACTTGGTGAATCAGTTCTCGCATTATTTCTTTCCGGAAGTCTCGCAATCGCTGTTATTCTGTTGAGCCTTGCGAAGGGGTTTAACATGAACCTTTTCAGTTATCTTTTTGGCAGCATTTCCGTTGTTTCTCCTCTAGATTTGTACCTCACACTCGGTCTCGCGGTATTATTGATACTGGTTGTAAAATTTCTCTATAAAGAATTTTTCTTTCTCTCTTTTGATATCGACCTTGCGCGTGCAAGTGGCGTGCGCACAAAAACACTCGCGCTTATTTTAACCGCACTTGCCGGGGTGACTGTCTCGCTTTCGATCAGGGTTGTTGGTGTACTCCTGATTGGTGCGCTTATGGTAATTCCGGTAATATCAGCGATGCAGTTTAGCAGAGGTTTCCGCGACACCATGGTTCTCTCGGTGATATTTTCGGTGATATCTGTTATTTCGGGACTCTTCTTGTCGTTTTATTGGAATATCGCAAGCGGGGGAGCAATCGTCGTTGTTGCGCTTCTCATTTTCATCTTGAGTTTGGCGCTTAATCGAACGCAATCTTAAGTAGCAGAGAACCTATAGCTAGATTTGTGGGTTTTATCCCTCAATACACAAATACACCACAATCCAAAGCGAGGCTTTGGATTGTGGTCTTTTTATTGTATTTTGAGGAATATGTCATCACAGCCGTATGTTCCCGTTGTCCCATTCCCCAATTCATCTGGTCCAGAAGAAAAAACGGTAACAAATTCTGGAATGGTAGGATATTTATTTGAGGCTGGTTCAGTCCCACAATCGGCATATTGGTGATAGTCAGGATCAAAAATATAAGAATTTCCCCATGGGTCAACAGGTGTTTGCATGTACGGTCCTTTCCAATTCGTGATATCTTGTGCTGTCCACTGGCACACAATAGGGGCGTCACATGTGGGGTTATTGCTGTTATTGCTATCTTCAGTGCAACCAACTGTTGACGTTACTTTAATTCCCGCTAGCGCATTATCAAGCGCAACCTCTGGGTTAGCTACTGTTGCCGGTGGGCATCCATTTGGCCATTTTCCCGTGTCATCTTCAAGAAGGGCGATAGCGGTGCGCAATGACCTAAGATCAGCCTTAACTTTTGATGTCTTTGCTTTGTCTCTCGCGGTATTAAGCGACGCAAGAACTACCGACGCCAAAATGCCGATAATCGCAATGACAACCAGGAGCTCAATGAGAGTAAATCCTCTATTGAAAAATATTGTTTTTGACCCAAAATATTTTTCAATCTTATTATTCATACCCAATCTTTTTTATAGCAGTAGTATGTGATTTTTTTGATATGCTCACGATGGAGTATCCCACAAATCTATTTATCTCCTATTATGATAATTACGTCAAATTCGCTATCTTCAGAAAGAAAAGGGGATTCACCGATATTGTAGTGTTCGCCAACAATCGTTTTTACTTCCGCCAATGAGTCCTTTTTACTTTCTTTTATTTTAATCAGCGTATGGTCGCCCGTCTTTTCCGTATTGCCAGTCTCGGTCACCTCAAAACCTTTTTCTTTGAGAATATTCTTAAGATTTTGAGCTAGACCAGGAACATCAGTGCTATTGTATATGGCAATTTTAAGCGATTGTATGTTGTCGATAGTATACTGCGAACTGGTAGCGGATGAGTTCGAGGGCGTATGAATTTGTGATTCTGCCACAAATTCATCACCGAGCTCCTGTGATGGTTCAAATGTGTTTACCGGGATGCCTAATTTTTTTGCGACAGGTAAATAACTATCAAGTTCAAGACGTGGCAATTGACCCTCAATACTTTCCTCATTTATAAATACTCGATTGATACTTTTAGAGATAAAGCGTACGGAAAATATGAACAATACAATAATAATAAGTGCAAAAATACTAACAAGCGTCGGGTAGAAGACTTTTTTCCACGTGATTCCTTTTATGATCTCCTTTAATTTAATTTTATATCGCTCTTTCATGGTATTTTAATAAAGTAAGAGATTGTATTTATTGATTCGACAGTGTGTAGATTTTTGCTTCAATTGTTGCCTGAGCAGTTTCTTCCCAGCCCCGTGTTCCACCTCCGGATATGGTTATACTTGAGATTGTTGAAAAGTAGGGGAGCGACTCAAACCGCTGTAAATAATTAATCAGGGTATGTACGTTTCCGTTTACGCGAATTGAGTAGTCTATGGTTGCGATTTCCATACCGTTTTGTTTTTCACCCGTGAGCGATGGAATTCCAAATTTAAACGACTGTTGTACTGATGTCTGATCCGCTATGTTTTCGAGAATGGCGACAAAAGGGAGAATATTATCAGAAGGCGGGGATGCTTCTATAATCCTTTTGTCTGCTTCGCCCACAACATTAAAATCTCGCTTGAGTCCCGAAAGATATTCGCCTCGTTTGGAAAGTATGATCGATAGTCGTTTTTTTTCAATGAGGGAATCTCCGATTGACGTAATATTTCTACTGAGTATGGATATGGCAATAGATGCTACGATGATGGCTGTGATCATCACAAAAAAATGTTTACCCAGGGTTATTAAAAGTTGTCGTCGAGTAAGCATAAATAAGTTTTTTTTACTTGTTACCTTGATACAAGACATTCGGATCGATCATGCGGAATGTTGCTGAAAAAGAAATATTTGCTCGTTGTTCAAGGTTTGTAAGGGGAATGGTCATTTCGGTAAAAATCTTTGAAGTTTCCATCGATTTTTTAAATATATTAATATCGGCGCGTGTTGCGGCTATGCCGGTTAATGAAAAAAGTGAATCAGGGGTGGCGAATGAAACATTGGTAATAGTGATACCCTTCACGCTATGGGCTTTAACATCCTCAACAACCATACTCCATGCGGGAAATGTGGCAATAATAGAATTTGCTCGCCTTGCGAGTGCGTTAAATTCGTGCGCCCGATCTTCAAGAGCCAAGTTTTCCGCTGAAGAGGGAAGCGATGAGAGTGACGAGAGTTCTTTATTGGAATCTTGTTGAATTGCCGACAAAAGAATCCACGAACTGAAAAATATTGCAGTCCAGAATAGCGCAAGACCGATTGTGGTGTTGGTGATAAATTTTGAAAATGCTACCGCCTTCTGGTACTCATATGCTTTTTCGGTACCTACGGGAAGCATGCTCACGATGGTATCTTCTGCTCGCGGGAGAAGTCCGCGCATGGCTGCCCCAAGAGCAATTACCCATGCTGTTGTATTATTCTCCCCGCCAAAACGTTTCAACTCAAGCGCAAGTGAGTGAAAAAGCGAAACATGGGGAAGTTCAATTACGCGCGTAATTACCTCCCTCCATTCAACCTCATAAAATTTTTTAATTTTTTCCATCTCCATACTCATGGATTTTTCACCCAAGAGAGAAATTGGGGTGATTCTTTCAAATCGTGGAATACCATTTTTTACCACCGAGAATGTGATGTCTGTTTTTCCGGTGTTACATACCAGAATAGGTTGGTCTTCATGTTCTACTACTCGAGCCAAGCTCATTGTGTGTGATTCGAGCGCAACTGTTTTGACCCCCGCACGATCAAGTGCTGATAAAAATCCTTCGACAACAGTCTTGGGGGCAGTGGCAAGAAAAACTTCATTGTGCAGATTATTTGATGATTTTTCCCAATCAACATAGGCCGTATCTTCCGCGTAGGGTAATTGGAATGTCGTCACCAATTTCATCGCGTCAACAAGGCGCTCTTCTAAAATAGTCTGGGGAAATGGAAAAATCTTTTGGTAAAGTTTATTCCCCGGTATGGAAACAATAAAATATTTAACACTCGGTGATTTATTGAGGAGTTTAATAAGGGAAGCTGTCAATGCTTCTCTATCGAGAACTTCGCCATCTTGTATAGTGCCCCCCGGTAGAGGTTCTTCGGTGAGTGCTTTGATACGTAGGGTTGGCTGTTCTTTTTTGTGAGAAGTTTCGAGGGTTAGAAACGCGAGCTTCAGATGAGTCTCGCTTATTTCAAGACCCGCGATTGACTCCTCTCGTGTGAAAATTTTAATAAAGTTCATTTTAAATTAAGTCTATTCCTGCGTACGGCAGATACTGGGGATCTGAAATTACGCCATACTTAAAGATTATACCACTATATCTCTGTATTTAATCGAGTGGATATGGTGATAATCTAATGATGCGATTAGAGTGTGGGAATTTTTATCTCTACCTGACTTCTTTGTGGTAATTCTTGAGACACATTGTGTCATTGCGCACATACTTAATTAGATGGAGCCTTCTCCCTTTGGATTTATGTTTGGTTCTAGTATACTATACACATATTAAACTGTCGCCAGATCTTAATGGGGAGCGTGACCTCATCTTTCCGTAAACAATTACTTTATTTTAAGATTTGTAAACTTCCTCAAAATACTAGAATACATGCCTAAAAAATTATTTTTGATCGTACTCGTTTTTTCTATTCTTAGTATTGCAGTATGGTATGTTTACGAGCATGGGGGCATAAAAGGGGGGGAAGAAACAGTCCATACTCACCACATTGTGGTATTAAATCCTGGCGGAGAAACATTCACGATTTTTTTGGATAGTTTCATGAAAGAGATTAGGAAAATACATCATGAGCAGGGATTAAGTATCGTCATTGATTATAAGAATACTGAAGGAAGTAAGGAAAAACTCAAAACGTATATTGATGAAGCTATTGCTGAAAAACCAGATCTCATTGCCACCATTTCTACCAGACCAACATTTGATCTTGCGGATAAAACAAAAACTATCCCCATATTGACTGCGTTAGGAGATCCTATCGCTCACGGGTATTTTAAATCAATTCAAAGTTCTGGAATCAATATTGCTGGTATTTCGCACCAAAGTATTGAGCTTACCCCCAAACGGATTGAGCTTATCAAAAAAATGATTCCGTCTATAAAAAATATTGCAATGTTTTATGATACTACGTGCGGTCCTACAGCGATAGCTCGACCTATCGGCAAGGAATTAAGTAAAAAACTAGGCATTACCCTAACTGAATTTTCTCTTACCAATCCGGGACGAAAAGAAATTGAAGACGCTTTTATGGGTGTGGATTGGAAAAAATTTGACGCGCTCATGTTCTATCCTCACGGAACGCTTTTTTCACAGTCGGACCTCTTTCTCAAGGTTGCGCGGGAGAATAAATTACCAATCATTATGCCCGACAAAGCAGCACTCAATGGCGGAGCCCTTGCTTCATATGGACCAGATTACGCCGACATGGGAAGATCACTTGCGCGTATCGCCGAGAAAGTTCTCCAAGGAGAAGATCCCGGAGCACTTCCTTTTGAAACTCCGAGTAAAATTGATTTTGTGTTGAGTATTAAGAATGCGAAAGAAATCGGCGTCACGTTTTCGGAAGAAATAAAAAGTATTGCATCCCAAATTGTAAACTAACATGATTCTGCCTATGGGCACCACAAAAAGCAATTATTCTTCACACGTATACATATTCCTGGGTTCTCTCGTGGTGCTCGGTAACCTTATTTGGCTTTTCCCTACGCTTACGCTTCTTCGGAGCAACATAAACATTGTTGAGGAACGTACGATTGAAATCGCACTATCAAGAATAAAGTTATTTCTCGAAAATAATATTCTAGGACTTCAGGTATCGTCTCAATACATTATCCCGGATCTTGAGGCTAAGGAAAATAGTCTCGTACTACAAAACGTACTCAAGGGGGATAATGTTAAGGCAGTTTCTCTTACCGATCCTTCCGGCAAAGAAATTATTAAGTTTGATAAGTTTAAACCCACGAATCTGCTCACGTATGAGAATATTAGTACGCGCCATAATTTTATGGAAGCGATAACAACCAGAAGACCAGCATGGTCTTCTGTAACAATCTCAGCAAACCTTGAGCCACATATTATTGCCAGTGTTCCTTTCTACACATCAGATGAAGCTCTTGCCGGTGTTATTTCTGCTGAATTTAATGTGAATGAAATGTTTAAGGATGTTGGGAGTATTAAACTTGCACAAACGGGAAAACTATATATTGTCGACAGTGAGGGAGTTTTGATCAGCGATCCGGATACATCCTTGGTGCTTAAAAACCCGGGCTACATGTCGCGGCGTATTGTGATCGATACGCTTCAAGCAAAACAAACGACATCTTCGCTTGACGATAGATACACGTATAAAAATGAAAAAGGTGTTCGCGTTCTCTCTGCGGGAGGCTATGTTTCCGGCCCTCAATTTTTGGTCATCCTTGAAGAAAACCGAAGTGATGTATTTAAAGCAATCAATCAGATTAAAATTTACGCCACATTGATTAGCGTACTCGGTGTTATTGTTTTGCTGGCGTTGCGCAGTATTAATCGAAGACTTATAAACACAAACAAAGCTGTTTCGTTACGTATTCGCCAGCAGGCATTTGTGGCAGACTTCAGCAGAAGTGCGATTACTGAATCGAATGTTCAAGTGTTCACGCAAGATGGGGTTTCTAAGATTAGGGCAAGCTTAGGGGTTGACTACGTCAGTATTCTTGAGCTTCTCCCTGACGGCAAAGCGTTGCGTCTTGTTATCGGCGCTGGATGGAGAGAAGGCATGTTGGGGAACACTATTGTCGAAGCGGGAAAAAACTCGCAAGTAGAATATACATTTCTTTCAGATGAGCCAATTGTTGTTACAGACTTCAAAGTAGAACAGCGCTTTCAGGCACCTCCTCACTTAGCAGAACATGGTATAACAAGTGGCGTAAGTGTCGTTATTCCAAAAAACACCGGCAAGCCATATGGAGTCCTTAGTGTGTACTCTATAAAACGAAGAACATTTTCTTCCCAGGACGTTTCGTTTATTCAATCTGTTGCAGGCATTATTGCTCAGAAAATTGAAAAGAAAGAAGCGGAAGAAAAAATGACGCACACTATTAATGAACTTACTAAAATAAACAAGATTACCATTGAGCGCGAATTGAGAATGATAGAGCTAAAAAAAGAAATTTTACAGCTTACCGAAAAACTTAACCCTAAATCATAGCGAATGTATGTCTAAGTATCATTTACCAATCATAGACCGAAGAGTTGTCGCTGGGGGAACTATAGAGATTACTTTTGGTCGTAAGTCTGTTGGTGGGTCGTCAGAAATTGTCGAACAAGAATTACCCTTTACGCCGGGACAATATGTCCACATAATGCTTCCCAGCCTCATATTCCAGGATCCCAGGGGAAATGGAAGGGATTTTTCGATTTTATCATCACCAAATAATCATGATGTTATCACGATAGCATTTCGTATTTCCGGAAGCGGATTTAAAAAAAGCATTCTTGAAATGGCAACTGGTTCGGTGGTTCACGTAAGTGATCCATTGGGCTCCTTCTTTATTCCAGAGGACAGTTCTCGTCCCATTGTGTGTATAGCCGGGGGCATCGGTATTACTCCCTTTTTGAGTATCTTGCGGTATTCTTATGAAAATAAACTTCCTCATAGGATTACGCTACTTTATGTAAGCAAGGACGAAGAAACAAGGGCGTATCGCAAAGATCTCGATGAGTTTTCACAAGGAAATCCAAATATTTCAGTGCAGTATATTGAGGGAGACCTTACGCTCTACGAGTTGAAAAAGATTGTAGAAAACGAAAAAAATGCCCTTTGGTATGTAGCGGGACCGGAAGGGATGGTACGGTTTTCTTTGGCATCACTTATGGAAATGGGGATTACACATGACGACATTCATGTTGAAGAATTCTCTGGCTATCGCAGTGAAGATAGTACCACATCCTCTCTTCATGAAACAATCGTTGAAGCATCAGTGCACTCATTTGTTCTCAAGAACACGTCTCCGGATGTACTTCCCAAGAATTTTAAAACGATTCTCGATGCAATGAATTCTATCGCCATTGTTTCTCAAACAGATGAACGCGGTAATATTTTTTATGTAAGCGATACGTTCATTCAAAACTCTAAATATTCTCGAGAGGAATTGATTGGAAATAATCACCGCGTGTTACGCTCAGAATTCCATCCGCAAGCTTTTTTTGATGACATGTGGCATAACTATCTTTTGAAAGGTCGTGTTTGGCACGGACAAATTAAAAATAAAGCTAAGGATGATTCGTTGTATTGGGTTGACGCGATTATTGTTCCCGTAATCAGCACGAAAGGGATTATTACGGGATATGTGAGCATACAGTTCATCATAACGGAAAATAAGATTACTGAAGAAAAACTCGAGATAGAAAAAAAATATTATCAAACGCTCAGTGAAAATTCCGTTGATATGGTCACGGTAATCGGGAAAGATGGTACGGTATCGTATGCGAGTCCCTCTTTTTCTGCAATCTTGGGGTATAATCCGGATGAGCTCAAGGGAAAAAAGATTTTTGAGCATATGCACGAAGATGATCTCCCTGGGATAAAAAAGACATTTGAAAAGGTGGTGGGAGAGCCAGAGGAAACGCACACCGTTGAATTTCGTTTTCACCACAAGGATGGTACTTGGCGCACCATTGAAGCACTGGGCAAAAACCTCCTTAATAATCCTGTCGTCAACGGCATTGTTTGTAACTGTCGCGATATTACAAAACATAAAATAGATGAAGAAGTGCTCAAATCAAAGACGATTCAACTTGAAGAAGCCAATCGATTGATGATTGGTCGCGAACTTCGGATGGTTGAAATCAAGGAGGAATTAGAAGAACTTAAGAAGAAGTTCAATTCACCATAACGAGAAAAAGCGAGTGCCCTATAAACAGCACATACAATGATCTTTAAAAACAATAAAAAGAAACAGCGAAAAATAAATACCGAAATGCGGGTTCGTTTCGGTATTACATACAAACTTGCAACGTTGGTGGCAGTCGCAGGATTTTTGCCTTTATTTGCCGCGGGTATTTATATGTTTTTGAGCGTGAGTTCATTTAGCAAAGATGAAATACACGAGAAGATGCAAATATCCGTTGATATCGCAGATAAATCAATCAGTGATTACTACGCGGATTTGGGAGGACACCTTATTGTTTTCAAGTCAAACTTCACAGGGTCTAAAGAAATAGTAGAAATGTTGCATAGCATACCTAGTCAAGAAGACACGCCACCACCAAAAACAAAGCTCGGTGTTCAAAATGCGCTAAGAGAATATTTGGTCTCTATGGTGGGTAAGGACGCTCACACGGCGGGGGTATTTACGAATATTTACATTTTTGATGCAATTGGGGAAAAGTTGATAGTGTCAATGAACACAGACATATCACAGGGATCGCAAACGTACATGGATCTGTACAAAAACACCAGATCTCATGCACGTTCAATACATTCTAACGATGAAACATTTTTGATATATAACGAAGGGGGTGATGATGATCAAGTTGTCACTGTTGTTACACGCCTGTTCACAGAAAATGGTTCAACCAAATTATTTCTCGCGGGGGATGTGCCCATGAGGGAATTTACAAAGCCATTTTTATCTACCGGTTTTTTTCAAACACACACAGAGCTCTACCTCATTTCTCAAAATGGGCAAGTGCTTGCCGAAGAACATGTACACGATACAGAGGATCATGAGAACATTCAGGAGGTTGGCGCTACGTTTGAACTCTGGGGAAGAGGGAGTCCACTCGTGGGCGACAGTGGTCTCGTAGAGTATATCAACCACAATGCGGTCAATGTGCTTGGTGGGTATACATGGTCACCAACGTTAAATCTATGGATTCTTGTTGAGGTAGAGAAGCGAGAGGTATATGCCTTTTTGGATAAAATCACGAATCTAATAGCGATCTGGCTTGCGTTTCTTCTCGGCATCGGTGTGATTATTTATTTCCTCATTTCCTTTTTGGTCGTGTCTCCCCTCAAGCGACTAACGGATTTTGTGACTCATATAGATATTAAAAATAAATCAAATATATTACCCCTGTTTACCATAAGCACGCATGATGAAATTGGAGTCCTTGCGGGGGCTTTTAATCGCATGCTTGTACGCATCTATGAAGCTCAGTTTGATCTTGAAAAGAAAGTGATTGAAAAAACTCATGACCTTGCGGCGAGCTTGGAAACTACCGAACGACAAAATAAATTCCTTGAAGATTCAAAACGCGCAACCGTGAATGTGCTCGAAGATGCTTGGGAGCTAAAAGAAAAATTTAAGTTGCAACGCAATGAGCTACAGTCGATTATTACGTCCGTTGGCGAGGGACTTTTTTTGGTTAACCAAGAACATGTTATAACGCTTGCAAATCCGATGACGGAACAAATACTTGATATTTCCTTGAAAGATATTATAGGGAAAAAGGTAGACGATGTAATCTTGGCGCGTAAAGATGGAAAGGACATTCCCTACGACGATCGTCTTATGGCGCGAGTGCTTGCAACGAAACAGCCCATAGAGATTGGATTAGAAGACCGCTACTCATTTCGCACAAATTCCGGAAAGGAATTTCCTGTTGCAGTTTTTGCTACTCCGCTCGTAAAAGATAAGGATATGGGCGCAGTTATTGTGTTTCGCGATATTAGTAAAGAAAAAGCACTCGATGAATCAAAATCAAGTTTTATATCCATTGCATCGCACCAATTACGCACGCCACTTACTTCAATTAGGTGGTATTCCGAAATGCTTCTTTCAGAAGATGCGGGACCTCTTAATGAAATGCAAAGAGACTTTGCATCCGAGGTCAATAGCGGTACACTCCGTCTTTACAATACAATCGATCTTTTGTTATCAATTTCCAGAATAGAAAATGGAACATTAAAGCAAAGTACGGAGAAGGTGAACATTGTGAAACTTATGAATGAAGTTATAGAAGAATTCAAACCCCAACTTTCCCCCAAAGCCCTTACGATGAATGTCTCACTTCCACAAGGAGATATCCCCGATATCGACCTTGATCCATTATTGCTACGACAGGTGTTTTTGAACCTGATTGCAAACTCGATTCAATACACCAATAATGGCGGAATTATAAACGTAAGTATTGAAAAAAGAGCAGGAGAATATCTCTGTCGCGTTCAAGATAATGGAATCGGTATTCCGGATGAAGAAAAATCAAGAATCTTTTCAAAATTCTACAGAGCTCAGAATGCCTTGAATAAGGTTCCTGATGGATCAGGGCTCGGACTTTCGTTAGTAAAAGGATTAATCGAATCATGGGGAGGCAAGGTGTGGTTTGATTCTGAAATAGGGAAGGGAACAACGTTCAATGTTACTGTTCCCGAACATCCTTCCCTTACGCAGAAGATGAGCTGATTCTATAAAAGACAGTGCAGGCACAAAAAGACATTCCGCGGGAGTGTCCTAGAGTAATACGAGATCGCTTTAATTGTAATAAAATAGTTATTTTACATAGACGCATGGTTAATGATTTATAGTTTGTGGTATACTAAACACATGATTGAAAAATCTACCGAAGTGAAAACAATTCTTGTTGTCGAAGACGACGTAGCTCTTAATAAAGCCATTGTTCTTAAGTTGAACAAAAGAGGCTATACTATTGCAACTACCTTTAATGCGGAGGACGCATTTAAAGTTCTCGAAGAAAATAATAGCGTTGTGCTCATTTGGCTCGATATTTTATTGCCTGGAATGAACGGTCTCAATTTCCTTGAACTCATGAGGAAAAACCCTTTATATAAAGATAAAAAAGTTATCGTAGTATCAGTATCAGGAGGAGACGATTCAAAGAAAAGAGCCCTCGAGTTGGGGGCGGTTGACTACCTGGTTAAAAGTGCCTATGATTTAGATACATTGGTTTCAAAGGTGGTTTCGTACATCTAAAGAAATCGTACGCTTGTAATTTGAGACTCGTCAAAGATTCGTTCCGTATAACAGAAATTCAATGGATACAGAAAAAAGAAAAAAAATAGTGATTATAGAAGACGACGAACATATTTCAAAGGTTTATGAAATCAAACTCGCGAAAGAAAATGTAGATGTTAAGGTGTTTCGAGATGGTCCATCGGGTTTTGCGGGGATCGCCATTGAAATACCGGACTTGATCCTCCTTGATCTTATGATACCGGGACGTGATGGTTTTTGGGTGATAGAAGAGGTAAAAAAGAAACCAGAACTAGCAAATATTCCCATAATCGCACTTTCAAATCTAGGTCAACAAACTGACCGTGATCGTGCAATGGGACTTGGCGCGGTCGACTACCTTATTAAGGTGGATTATTCAATCGGAGAAGTAATCAGTAAGGTTAAGCAGTATTTAGAAAAAAATGGCGGGAAGGGGAGTAATGGGAATACGGAACGACAATAAGCACTCCTCACATCAACATTCTACGCACAGTCGTCTTTTTTGGATTTTTAATGAGAGTGAGGTCCGTAAAAAAAAAGGGGGGGGTTATCCACACCCACAGTTATCTATTGTTGAGTAGTATGTTGTATAATTGCAAGAGCATTCGAGCACATGAGTTAATAAGTTCGGTAATTTAATAGAAAATAATTTTTTATACTATGTACACAGGAAATGTTATGTCACGGGAAAAGAAAGATGGTTTCACACTCCTTGAACTTTTGATTGTAATCGCAATTATTGCGATTTTGTCAGTCGCTCTTATTTTGGTCATAAACCCAGCAGAGACGCTTAAGAAGTCTCGAGATGCACAGCGAATTTCAGACTTGAGCACGCTCAAGACAGCACTCGGTCTTTATATTACCAGCACATCGACCCCTTATCTTGGTGATGTTGCAAACAATACGGCATGTAAGGCATCCCCTACTGCTGCATATATCGCTGGAGACAAGATTTTTTACTCGCTTGGTTCTGGTACTCTGATTACAGATACAACACTTGATGGCAGTATTGTTGTGGTTTCAGGTCAGTCAGCAACACCAACCCTTACTGATGGTACGGGATGGATTCCAGTAAGTTTCGATTCTCTTACTAGTGGGTCTCCAATTTCAAATGTTCCACAAGATCCAACTAATACAATTGCAGCACTTGGTACTGTTGCAAGCACTGACCTCGTATATCGCTACGCATGCGCCGCGAATCCTCTCAACTTTGAGATTAACGCACAACTTGAAAGCACTGAATACACAAGCACTGATAACAGAAGAACAAAAGATGGTGGTAATAATAACGACTATTACGAAGTAGGAACAAACTTGAGAATTTTGGGCGCGGGTGTAGATTTCTAGTCCAATAGTCCAATAAAACGTTCCTTGAAGTTTAGAAGATTTAGTTTTTCCAAAGCCCGCCTTCAAGGCGGGCTTTGGTGTATAATAAAATAATATGGATTATCACGTTATCAGTAGTATAGCCTTGTGGGCACCTCGCATCGTAATTCCGGCACTCTTAGTTTTTACGACTCTAGTATTTCTAAGGAACAAAGAGGGAAGAGAGGGTGTTTTACGTCGGCGTCTTTGGATACTCTCATTTCTTACGATAGTATTTATGATAGGGTATTCTCTTTTGCTTACTTTTGGTCAGCATGCTGTTTGGCAAAATGGAACCGAATTGACAAAATTTTTGGTAACTGCTCCCGTGAGCACGGCGGTACCCTTCCCCAGTGCGATTGAATTTACTCGACCGTTTTTTAACCATTCTGGCGGGTATTTTATGTTTTATGTTCTCGGTCGTTTTTGGTTAAGGGTGGGAATCCTTCTTCTCGTGTCATTCGCGTTCTATGCATTTCTTAGATTATTACGTAACTATCGCGGTCATTTCTTTGCAGAAGGGGAGATGGAACTGGGACTTCTCTGTGCTCTTTTGTCCGGCTGGCCAGGGGTACTTGTCTTTATTCCCGGCGCACTTTTCTATACGGTTATAATGAGTATGTATCGGCTGAAAGTGCTCAAAGAATCTCGAACCACTCTTGGAATTTCTTTTCTACTTTCGGTCATGACTATATTTGTACTGTCAATATTTGGTGATCCCACGGCGTTTTTTCATATTTCCGCCCTCAAGGTCTAAGTCTTTTTACGGTAAACAATATACACTACAGATCAAACCACATACATTAAATTATCACCCCGCACGGAATACTTTCACGGTCGTGAAGATGTTAAGACAATTGGAAGGGGCTACGAAGTCTTAACGAGCCTAGGGAAAAAATTAAATGATCATTTTCTAACAAAATAACAAAGAAACGCTCGAAGGGCTTTATGCGTATGATTATTTTTATGGATATGCGAGCATAAAACCACATGATATAATATGTGGGCATGCACATTACCACCGACAACCTAAAAAAAATACTAAATGAATCCGGCGTGGTGACTGATAAGGATTTTGAATTGGCTCGTGATGAGTCATTTAAAACAGGACGCGAAATTCCCGAGATTCTCATGGGGAAAGGATATATTTCAGAGGAATACTTATCGGAAGTTCTTTCTCCATATTTTGAAGTTCCACTCATAAACCTTAAAAAGGTCAATATTCCACAAAAGACACTTGAGCTTGTTTCAGAAAATTACGCTAAATCAAAGAGCGTTATTGCTTTTGAGCATGATGTGACTAAAAAAATTCTCAAAATCGCGATGCTTGATCCGCTCGATCTTGATACGATTGAATTCTTGCGCGCAAAACTTGGTGTTTGGATAGAAACACATCTCATGACGATTACGAGCTTTAAATATGGTCTTAGGCAATATAAAAAGAAAATTGGCGTAGGATTTAATCAAACAATATCTGAAAACATAGAAAAGTCACTTTTAATTGCCGTGAGCAGTGATACAGATTTGGCAAAAACAGCTTCCGCGGTTCCCATTGTGGCGATCCTTGATAATATCGTGGAGCATGCAGCGGTACTCAATGCTTCCGATATCCATTTTGAGCCGCTCGAAAAAGCTCTCCTGGTACGATTTCGTATCGATGGAATCATGCAGGAAATATTAGCACTTCCCAAAACGATTGCGCCAATTCTTGTTGCGCGGGTGAAAATTCTTGGCAACCTACAAATCGATGAACATAGAACACCCCAAGATGGACGATTTCGTTTTGAAATTGAGGACGGTACAGCTATTGATATTCGTACCAACATCATGCCGATATTCCATGGTGAAAAAGTTGAAATGCGACTATTGAAAAATTCCGCTCGTCCACTTACTCTCGATGACCTGGGTGTTCCTGAAAAAATGCAAACTCGGATTGATGAGGAGATCAAAAAACCCCACGGAATGATATTGGTTACGGGTCCTACGGGACACGGAAAGACAACTACGCTCTATGCAATGCTCAATATTTTGAATACGACAAAAGTAAATATAACGACAATCGAGGATCCGATAGAATATCAAGTATCCGGCATTAATCAAACGCAGGTAAATTCAAAATCAGGCATCACCTTTGCTAATGGTCTGCGTGCACTTTTGCGTCAAAATCCCGACATCATAATGATTGGTGAGATACGTGACAATGAAACAGTAGAAATCGCAGTCCATGCCGCCCTTACGGGACATTTAGTGCTTTCATCTCTTCATACGAATGATGCTCCCTCGGCCCTGCCCCGTCTTCTTGATATGGGTGCTCCCGCATTCCTACTTTCTTCAACCGTGAATCTCGTGATAGCTCAACGCTTAGTTCGTAGGATATGTACATCATGTGTTGAGTCATACCCCATCCCCGCAGAAATAAATCATCTTATTGTGGGGGAGATAAAAACACTTGGTGAAGGTAATATAAAAAATACACCAACTACGCTCTATCGTGGTAAGGGGTGCAAGGTATGCGGCAATACGGGGTTTACGGGACAAATTGGTATCTTCGAGTTGTTCCAGGTGAGTAATGCGATTCGGGAGCTTCTTATGAAAGTTGCTACAGTAGGGGAAATTCGCAAGGTGGCGATTCGTGAAGGAATGGTAACAATGTTTGAGGATGGTCTCGGGAAAGTTGAACGGGGAATGACCACTATTGAGGAAATATTAAGGGTGGTGAGGGAGTAATATAAATGTATTATGAGCATCTATTTCTACGAAGGGTATGACAAAGATGGCGCAATAATTCGAGGTGAGTTTGATGCCGCCAATGAGCGCGAGGTGGTCACACATTTGAATAAACGTGGATTGACTCCTGTGTCTATCAATCAGATTAAGATTGGAGAAAAAGAAGGAATTTTGGCTATCTCAATTTTTGAGCGCATCACGCCTGTCGACATTGTTTTTTTAGTTCGCAATCTTTCAGCTGCGATTCGTGCGGGGCTCGGCATTATTGAGGCACTTGATATTCTTATTGAGGACACTAAAAAGAAAATTCTACAGAAAGTTTTGCGTACTGCAAAATCGCAAGTAAAAAACGGGCAGCCGCTTTCACGAGGGTTTGAGATGAATGGGAAATATTTTCCGCCCATGTTTCTGGGAATGCTTAAAGCGGCTGAAGCATCTGGACAGCTGGACGTGACACTTGATAACTTAGGGAAATATCTCACCAAAGAATATAATCTCACCCGTAAGGTAAGATCTGCGCTCACCTACCCCGTCATACTTCTTGTTGGTTCGGTTGCAGTAATCGGGCTTTTGCTGATTTTTGTACTTCCGCGACTGACAAAAGCATTTTTACAAAGTGGCGTTGAATTACCTCTCGTGACAAAGATACTTATTGCAACAAGTAATTTTCTTTCGACCTATATCTTTGTTGATGTAGGAATTGTTGCGTTTTTCATTTGGTTCTTTGTTTTTTTTCGCAAAACTGAACGCGGGAGAAAATTCTTTTTTAAAATATTACTTAAGGTTCCGATTGCAAGTGATCTTGTAAAAAAAGTAGCACTTATACGCTTTGCGCGTACTCTGGGGGGTCTCATTGGGAGCGGAATACCCGCGACAGAAGCGCTTGAGCTTTCAGCAAACTCGGTGGGAAATTATTATTATCGCGAAGCGATTTTAAAATCTGCAAAAGAAATACAAAGCGGAATTCCTTTTTCACAAACATTTTTAAAATATCCCCATTTGTTTCCCCATCTGTTCGTAAGCCTCATTCTTATGGGAGAAAAAACAGGGACACTCACCTCTATCCTTGCGACTGTATCAGATTTTTATGAAGAAGAAGTTGACGGAAAACTAAAAGACCTATCCTCGCTCATTGAGCCGGTCCTCCTTCTTTTTATGGGGCTTGTTATCGGTGCCGTCGCTCTCTCGATACTACTCCCTATCTATCAGCTCGTAGGTAAATTTACTTAGACCGTATGTCTAATTTCTATAATCTTTCTCGAGGCATAAGTTTGCTTGAAATTTTGATTGTCATTGCTATTCTTGCGGGATTGAGTGCAGCAGGAGCGGGATATTTTCATAATACGGTAACGACTATTGAATCTCAAGCTACTAGTAAAACATTGATGTCTGACATTAAAAATGTACGAGCAAAGTCTATGGCGGGTGAGAATAACATGAAATGGGGTATGCGTGCAGTGAATAGCGCAGACGATTACTACGAAATCTTTTCAACACCTACAAATTATATCGATGTGCTCACGGCCGTTCATTCAACCACAACACTACCGCGCGGGGTAATATTTACCAATCCGGGAGAGGGTTTGAGTAAAGAAATTATTTTTTCAAAAATAAGTGGAACAGCCACTGCAATGACACTCGGGCTTTCATCTCTAGGCGACACAGCTACCATTACGGTGACTGCACAGGGGACGGTGTATTAGGCAGGATAACGATTCCATAAACTACTCAACATGTTTATAAAAAAGATAAAAGAATTATGTTGAAATCATTTCCGAATTCAAAACTTTATATTCTACGTTCTACCCAAAAACGCGGGGCGTTGCTTCTTGAAATCCTTGTCGCCACAGCGATTCTGGGCATCATTCTTTCAATTGGTTCACAAATGGTATTTGTAAGTTTACAAAGTGATAAGATGGCAGGAGAGAGGGATGTGGCAGTAGGAATCCTCAATGAGACCATTGAAGCAATTCGCGCAATTGGAGATGGAAGATGGCAGACTATATTCGGGTTGGCACATAATGGTACGCATTACTATCCCGTTGCTTTGAATGGAACGTGGTCTGTTTCAGCAGGCGGTTCCGATGAATCAATTTTGGTGAACGGAGTTAATTTTATGAGATATTTTATTATTGAAAACGTAAGCCGATGTAATGATGGCAGTCGCGGGGTTGCGAGTAGTACCACATGCAGTCCAGTTGGTAACTATTCAGACGATCCGTCTACTCAAAAAGTTGTCGTTTCGGTTAGTTGGAGTGGGGGAGAACCTATCGTGCAAACAGAATATGTGATTCGTTGGCGGAACAAGGTTTGTCCTCAGACCAATTGGAGCGCAGGAAAATCGTTTCCTGCTGACCCAGCACCGTCATCTTCCTGCAGTATATCCCCAAATTCATATTTTTCTGATGATGGAAACATAGACAACACAAGCATGCCGGGGGCTATTAAATTACAATAATAATGAGCACAGATAGTCTTGTGAGTATTAGTCAAAATATCTTCAGGCGTGTATAATTTCAAATATAAATGTGCTGTTAATATGCCACGTACGTTCTATGATCAAGATCTTTACTTTATTGAAAAATACATTTAAACAACTCTTGATTACGTTGTTTATTGCACTGTTCGCATTCTCAAACATGTCCGCGGTGCTCATCGGTTATTTTTTTACTGGTCAAGGAGGTATTGGTAAGATTCCAATAGCCCATGCTGCGGGAACGAAAACAAAAACAATAGAATTTTTTGTCGGGCAAAATCAAACATCGGGAATAGGTGTTGCCGCGGGAACAAATTGGAATTCCGTATTTACCATAGACTTGCCTGATGCCATTGTATCACCCACAATGATCAAGTCGGCGTGGATTGATTATACATTTCAAAGCGCACTCACAGGACCTCCGGGGATCGTTACGCTCGGCCTCACGCCCTCGGGATTTTCTGAAACCGTTTTTAATTCAGCGTCATATCAATCTTCGGGTGAAAACTATACGATTCTCGTAAGGCCGAATTTTACTACTGCTATGCAGGCCGCCATGCAGGGACCGGGTACCAAGAATATCACATTTCGCGCGAATGTCGCGGGTGTGCCGCGCAAAATGGAAAACGCAAAAATGTTCATTACTTATGATTATGATGACACTGCTGCGACGCAAATCAGCACCATCAAGTATCGTATTGGGCAATCTGCAGGAAATGTTGCAGTAGGCGCAACGGGTGTTACCTTTACAAGTCCCACTATGGCTGTAACGGAAGATTCTCCTGTTGTCGTTTCTGCATGGTCAGAAATACGCGGACAAATCCCTGCGACAGGAACAACGGACAGCACCTTTGCGGTAAATTATGATGCCGATGCAGCAAGCGCGTATTATTTGGATAATAGTGGAGGAACGAACAGCCAAGCAATTTACATACTTCATCCAAAGAATTCACTGACACTCAATGTCGCTCATAACTTAAAAATTGCCGCTACTGTCGGGTATCAAATGAATCTTGTTTCTGCGGAGCAGGTTATTACCTATAAATTTAATTACACGAATTCAACAACCCTCATGCAGACTGAGGAGATCATGCTGGAATCTAATGGGAATAAAGCATCAGCAGTTCCACTTGATGTGACGGATACTATAAACATTCCAGAAGATACCCCATCGTTTAAGAATATCTACATGCGTGGTACTGCACATGCGGTAACAAATGATTCCCTTGGGCTTGCTGCGCAACTGGGAGCAAGTGTCCCCACGCCCGCCACTTCGTATACATACACAGCATCAAATGAAATTATGAACAACTTCTGGATACTCTCGAGCGACATTAACAATCTCGGCTCCATGGTGCAGGGGAATAATCAGCTTTCCGCAACCTTTACTGGCACCATGACATCGCGCACCGCACAATTGATTATTACATACTCATTTGCAAAAAATTCTGCAACGCAATCCGCTTCGGCGATTTTTTGGGCGGTACAACAGAGTGCATATGGAACCACGGGAACTCCTGCTGTCAATATAACTATTGCGGGGACCCCTCTCGCGGGAAGTTTCAGGTCTTCTACTGCGGCGAGTTCAGTAAGTGGGGTTACGGTGGATCGGCTGGTAAATATTTCTATTAGTCCAACCGCGCCGTCCGCGTATAATTGGGATTCCACGGGAGAATATCTATGGGTTCTTTTTTTTGACAAAAATATCAACAACGAAATTACGGGGAATGGAACATATACCGTAAATCTAGGCTCAACTGGATCTAATGTTGTGGCGGCCGTTGAACAAGTTTCATGGCGGTATACCACTCCGCCACCCTCAATTACCAGTTATGTAAATTCAACAGAAGGGGGGTTGGATTATGTCGTGGCATGTACAGAATGCGGTGCTCGTATTGGTGGAGGCGCGGGATTTCGACAAACAGTTGTTGTAACAGGAACTAACTTTAATACCGTGGGAGTGGGGAATCGCTCAACAGGAGGAAACAACATCAAGGTGGGCACTAAACAAATCGCTGATGCTAACGTAATCGTGTGGACAGATACTTCAATTACTTTTTTAACCGATTCTGCGGTTGTTGGCGATACAGATTCTGATTGGGGAACGAATTTTGGCGGCGCAAGCGCACTCACGATAACCGTGGGAGGACAGACAAGCACTGGACTCAATTTTTATGTGTTGCCGCAGATTACCGGCGTTCGAGCGTGTGATAAACCAGGATTTCCTGTTGGAACATATGCCCGTGAATATGACGCAAGCGATCCCCTGTGTCCCAATGGGCTCACTGACGGTGAAGTATTCCTCGATGGTACACGGTTTGGCAGTGCATCCATTGGAGGGGATGTTCAAATTATTGGAATAAGCGTTATCACAGGATCATGGTCGAATACACTTATACAAGCACAAGTATCTCCCGCAATTGCAGATAGCACATACACAGGAAGTTTGGTAATGCAACAAGGAAGCGATTCCAATAACAAGACTCATACCTATACTACAACTGGCTTTAGGGTGCTACCTCGGATTACGGGGTTTACGCCGACATCTCAATCAGAGGGTAGCGCAGTAACGGTAGACGGAAATCATTTTTGTCAAAATGCCGCAGTGTGTGGAACGGGATCGCCCGGCACTGATTCGGATTTGGTAAACACCCCTGCATTTACCACCAACGACCGCGTAATGTTTACTTCAAGTATTGTTGCAAACTATTGGGGCGCAAGCGGGTGGACGAACACGGCGATGAGCACCCAAGTGCCTTTAGGGTCTGCGACGGGGAATGTGGTACTCAAATCAAACGGCTATGATTCAAATGGGAAATTATTTACCATTTTATCGAATACGCCAAGTGAACCGGTTGGTCTCGACCAATTCAAAGATTTGGGACTTACGCAATCAATCGGTATTGGCAACACTGCGTCCGCAACCCCAATATATCTCAAACAGACAATGGAAGTACCTGGCATTTTCTTGGGCACCTTGTATCCGCAATTTGAATATAGGTCAATTGGAACTTCATTTTTATGCACAGGAACTGCGGCATGTGGATCTGCGGTGGAGGGGGCGGGGTCTGCTGGTTCTGGTCCTGCAACTGGCTCAATATCAATTTCTCCGTCTGACAACACCTATCATTGGCAAGCACGAACATGTCACAACAAAGGGGGAGCGCATACTACATCCTGTGGCGGGCTTGGAGATTATCCAAGTGCATGGGTGTCATTTGGTGGGAACTTAGAAACAGAGACAGACATTAATATTGACACTACGCCGCCGATAGTCAGCAACATATCGTCCGGATCACCAGGAACGAATTCTGCAACAATCACCTGGGATACATCGCTTGAGTTATCAACGAGTCGCGTTGAGTACAATACAAGCGGAACATTTATTGGAGGGTATGATTGTAGTGGCACCAACGAATGCACAATACTTGATCCAACGTTGGTCACTTCACACGCCGTTGTGTTCCCCAATCTCAATTCCGGCACAATATATTACTATCGTGTGCGATCGAAAGACAATGCTGGAAATGAAACGGGAATTCTTGGTGCGACAGGTAGCTTTCAAACACAAAGCGTAACACAACCGGCAAAAACAACGCAGACATCACTCTTTGGTGAGCCAACGGTTATTGCTTCCGCGACCACAACTTACTTTACTATTCTTGCACCGGAGGTTGGGCAAACAATCAAGAGCGCGTATATAGAAGTACTGGGTATTGTAAGCGGAAGCGGTACTCTTGCGCTTCAGGCAAATAATCTTGCTGCAAAAATATTTACCATCCCAGGGAGTAGTCTCACTAACTTCAGACTGTTATATAAGATTGCTGACGGGAGTGCTCCGCCTACGGAAGCAACACTTAATCTCAATGATTCTGGATTATGTACCAACGCAAATCCAATGAACCCCGGAGTACAATGCAACAAGCTTGTGATTACACCATCGACTGCGAGCATATACATTACTTCCGCACGATTTATTATGACGTATGGATTTAATCCTTAATATTACATAAGCACCATGTCGGGAAATAAATTTTTTGACACAATCATGCAAACTCAAAGTCCTCGTAAGTCGGGATTAAACCCTGAAGAGAAAAAAAATCATTCGCGGGTATTTAGGATTTCCATAGTTATTATCGCCCTTATCATCACTATTGTTTTGGTTATAAAAATGTACCCTGCTATAGAAAAAAAGATTGGAATTGGTGGCAAACCCCATACGGTGATTGATTCAGTAAGTATCCCCGAGACAGAGCGTATTACTGGAACTGAAGGTAAGCTCATGGAGCGCAATACCACCGCATATCCAGTGCCCCTGGTTCCCAAGAATGACCGAGATCGTGTAGTGGTTGTTGGGGCGGAACTCACCCTTAAGGGGAGTTATGAACGCGCAGTAATAGAAGCAAAGAAATGGGCGATTGATGCGAAGCTCGTGTTCGTACAATCACGGGGGAGTATCGGTCTTGATGGACGGTCAAGTTATTGGCAAATTGGATTCGGTTCAAAAAACAAAAAGAAGGGATATGAAATTATTATGCAGGGTAATAAAATCATTTCTCAAAAAGAAATTGAATCAAGCGCGTATGGGTTTGATCTTCCTAAAAACTGGTATGATTCCGGCAATGCCGTTATTTCACTTCAAACACTTCCTCAATTTTCGGACGCCATGATTACGGGACTTAATTTTTTCTATAATACCGATGGAAAAATATGGATGTACTCGGTCATTACTTCTCTCGGCGCTTACACAACGCCCGTAAAATAGGGAAAAATATTTGACTATTGACCAGTAATTACCCACATTCTTCGATAGGTATAGAGCATGATTATAAAATATAAAAAAACATTTTTTCCATTTTTTTTCGCAACCCTTTTTGCACTATCGTTCGGCATGGTTGGATATATCGCCATTGCTGCTGATCAAATCAAAACCACCGAAACCTTTGTTGGTAATTCAGATGTCGCCGTTTCCAGCACCATCAACCATCAATTCACTCTCTATATCGGGGACAATTTAAACGGCGTTGCTAATCCCGTTAAGTCGCTCTATTTCAAAGTATCCGGCGTGTACACTGGAGGTGCGGGAAGCATCGCGCTCTCCATTGATGGTGATGGGGGAACCACGAAAACTTTTAATCTTCCTGCTGTGGTTGTTCCCACGCCGTTCGAAATACTCTACAAAGACACAACAGGGAAAATCAATCCCACATCCGCAGGAAGCTATTCCTACACACTTACCATCGATCCTTCAGGGGTTACGCTCTATGGGCTTGGGGAGAAGATGGTGGAGACGCATCGGTATAAGCCGCCTACGTGTGGAGGAATTTCTATAAAAGGAGAACTAACTTCAGCAGTGTTTGATAGCGGGGTTGTAAGTGGTGCGGCGTACAACTCAATTCTTTGGAAGGGGACACTGGGAAGTGGAAGTTATCCTGGTAAGGTGAGATTTCAAATTGCTACTTCAAATTGCTTGGGTGGTCAAACTGACGTCGGGTGCACCATTGGTTCATGGGGTTCGGGCTCAAGTGATTATAAGGGTGGAGGAACTTGTAGTAATTCTGATTGGTATGATCCCGGAACAATCAATGCGCAATCGCAAGATATCCCCATTGAAATTACATGCGCTCCATCGCAATTTCAAAATAATAAACGTTATTTCAGATATAAAATTCAAATTTGCTCAAAAGATTGTGTTGATCCTGGAGACTCAAGTCCCGTGGTCAATGATGTCATTGTAAACTGGGCGCCATAAGCAGAAATATTGGGAGAAAAATATCTAACGATTGGCTATGAAAAAAACACAAAGTAAAAATACTATTTGGCACATACTATATACCAACTACTCCTCGCGTTTTACTCGCGGCGTCAGTCTTCTGGAGTTACTTATCTACATCGCGCTTCTCGCCATTATCATGGTTATTATTTCATCATCCTTTATCTCTATGAGCGTCGGAAAAGGGAAGGCGGAAGCGCAATCGGACGTAAATTCTGCAATCCGTTTTTCTTTAGAACGATTAACACAGGATATTAAATCGGCAACATCAGTAACTACGCCGTCATGCACCCCGAGCTGTACCGCAGATGCTAATTCATCCACCACCACATTAGTGATGACTATTGGAGGACAAGCCGTTGTCTATGATATTTCAGGGGGAGAGTTGCGAAGAACAGTAGGAGTGAGTGCACCTGAACCTATCACTGCAAGTACTACCGTCAACGTGGTGAATGCTCGATTTACGCGACTTGAAAATACAAATCTTGTTTCCACATTGCTTTCCGCAACGACTACAAGTATCAGGATTGGAATTTCCCTACAGCATAAAAATACAAGCCCAGAATTTCAGTATAAAAATACCGCCACGACAACTGTTACATTGCGATAATCTCACAATCGAAAAAAATTAAATTTTTATGATAAAAGGTTCAATGAATAATGCAAAAGAAAGAAAACTAAAAGTCAGTATGCGTGCATCGCTAGACGGTGTATCGCGCGGGGTAGCAACCCTTCCCACCGTGATCGCGCTCGGGATGCTTATACTTGCTATTGGTATAGGTATTACCGCAACAAGTTTGACTGAAAGCTTTATATCTGCAGGGTCAAAAAATTCAGCACAGGCTCTTCGTTATGCTGAAGCAGGCGCTCGTGATGCATTGATAAAAATCGCACGAAAGAAAAACTATTCGTGTACATCAGCAGATTGCTACACGGTTGAGTTTGCTCCCAATGGATGTACAACAAATAATGCGTGTGCCCGTATCGTTGTTTCAAGCGGGACAGGAGCACTGGGTGATCCAAAGGTTGTTACTTCAAAAGGTCAAGCAAAATCAAGCACGCGAACGCTTCAGGTTTCCGTCCTATTTGACGCGTCTTTACACGGAGAAATTTCATCCGCTACTTGGCAAGAGTTAACAAATTAAATATCAAATACTCGTGTATATAATCTATATATATAATCATAGTTGGATTATTACCCACTTAACATCTTCACGATCGTGAAGATGTTAAGACAAGAATGTTACAAGGAATTATTTGAGGGTACATTATTTAAAGTCCATCAAGTCTTAGCTAGTCTATGTTCGATAGGTATTAAAAAAATCGTATTTCCTTGGCTTGAAGTACTATTCGTAACGAAGTGCTTCCATGGGACTTTTTTGTGATGCTTTTCGCGCAGGGTAGAGACCAAAAATAATTCCAATCGTCCCCGAAACAAGAATACCAACAATAGACGCACCAACGGGAAATGTAAATGTCCACAACATCGCCAGTGTCTTGGAAAGAATCAAAGATATTAAAAAAGAAAATGTTGTGCCGAGTGCTATTCCCATAATACCTCCTGTGGCCGTGAGCATCACTGCTTCAAGTAAGAATTGCGTAAGTACGTCACGATTCGTTGCTCCCAGAGCTTTTCGAAGACCTATTTCTCTTGTACGTTCCGTTACCGACACAAGCATAATATTCATGATTCCAATACCACCAACGATAAGTGATATTGCTGCGACAGCAGCAAGAAACAGGGTAAGGGCCGTGGTAATTGTCCCTAAACTTTTAACCAGATCTTCTTGCGTTTGCACGAAAAAATCATCTTTTGACGGGTCGGTAATGTCGTGCGACTCTCGAAGTGTTTGATTGACATCATCGACAGTTCGGGAAATAAGATCTTCATTCTCTGACTCGACAATAAAACGGTGAAAATAATTGATTCCCAAAATATATTTTTGCATCGTAGTGTAGGGGACGATCGCCATTTCATCAAAATTAAAAAATGAAGACTGTCCTTTCTTGGGGAGCACTCCGATTACGCGCAAACTTTTATCTTTGATTTTTATTTTTTCACCCAAAGCTGGTGAAGAACCAAAAAGTTCGTCTTTGACCTTTGAGCCAATGACGACGACGCTTGCAAGTCCCTTTATATCATCATCGCTAATAAATATCCCTTCAGATGGATAAAGGTTAAAAATTTCAGCCATCAAATCTGTTCCTCCAAAAAGTGTCAGGCGATACGTCTCTCCTTGATACGAAGCTGATTCACCACCAAAAACAACCGGCATAATGTTTTTAAGTGTCGGTACGTTTTCTTTCTTCTTAAGTGCGACAAGGTCTTTTTCTTTAAGTGAGTCACTGAAGATTTGTGCGGCATCCGAAGGACCAGTAGGCTCTCGACCGGGAATGACAGCAATAGTTTTTGATCCCAATCCTTGTATTTGCCCTAGGATGAGATTTTGCGCTCCCTCTCCCAAGGATACGACAAGGATAATAGCAGCAACGCCGATGACAATACCAAGTATAGTAAGAGCCGATCGTGATTTATGGGTGGTGAGACCGCGAAACGCTGTTTTGATGCTATAGCGTAATATCATAAATTTATTTAAGCATGCTATCGCCCGTCCTGCGCTGTTTTTTTACGAGTTCATCACTTGCGATCTGTCCATCAAGGATGCGGATTATCCGCCGGGCATGCTCCGCAGTGTGTGTTTCATGAGTAATCAAAATAATCGTGTGTCCACTTTCTTCGTTTAAACGCTGAAGGATATCAATTACCGCTTCTCCCGATTTTGAATCGAGGTTTCCTGTCGGCTCGTCTGCGAAGATTATTTCTGGATTATTTACGAGTGCTCGCGCGATAGCAACCCGCTGCCGTTCGCCGCCTGAGAGCTGAGAGGTGTCATAATTTGACCTATGAGAAAGACCAACCGATTCAATCGCTTTCTGTGCAAGTGTATCCCACTCTGATTGGGGTGTTGCGGAATAGAGAAGAGGAAGTTTTACATTTTCAAGAACCGTTGTACGCGCGAGGAGGTTGAATGCTTGGAACACAAATCCCATTTTTTTGTTCCGTACGTGTGCAATTTCTTCGGGGGTATAGTCATCTATTGTTTTGTTTTCAAAAAGGTATGTGCCATCAGTATGTCGATCGAGAAATCCCAAAACATGGAGTAATGTTGATTTGCCCGACCCTGATGGTCCCATAATTGCAACAAACTCACCTCGATTAATATCAAAGGTAACCCTGCGAAGTACTTTTGTTTCTACATTTTCATCAATGTACGTCTTTGTTAGATTTTTTGTACTTATGATACTCATGATGTTACATTGAACCCCATTTCTATTGATAGAAAATTAGTTACCCTAAAGCATCGTGTCATTACTACTGTGTATTTAAAATAACCCGGTCGCCTTCTTTCAGTCCGTCAATAATCTCAGTTCTTCCATCTGAACTTTTCATTCCTATGGTTACGGGAATAGTACGGATCGTATGATCAGAATTTTCCACATTCACGCTCGCACCCACACCATTCATGGTAATGGCGCGTGTCGGAACGGAGAGTGTATTTTCGCGTTTATTCGTCAAGATATCGATATTTGCGGTCATGCCGGATTTCACTTTCGAGTCATATTTAATGAAGTAGAGCGTTGTCTTGTATGTGGGCACGCTCTCGATAACAGTTGCGGCAGGATCGATACTTCCAATAGTTGCTCCAAAAATAACACCGTCCCCATATGCATCAAGGGTTACGGTTGCCGTATTTCCGATTTTTATTTTTGCGATATCGGTTTCCGGTATATTGACATCCAATTCAAGATTTTGATCTGTTATGACGGAAAGGACGCTTCCATTTCCGGATATAATTTCTCCCACTCGCGTGTCTTTTTTGGTGATAACTCCGGAAATTGGCGAGCGAAGTATTGTTTTTTCAAATTGTGCATGCGCCGTCTCCACTTTTGCTTCCGCCTGTTTTACGCGTGCTTCCTGGCCGGCGATCTGTTCTTCATTTGTTCCTGCTTGCTTGAGAGTAAGCTCGTTTTGTGCCAGAAGAAGTGTTCCATCCGCTGTGCGGAATTTCTCTTCGGCCGCAGTGAGATTTACAATCGCTGTATTGATATTTGAACGCGCTGTAGTGATACTCCCCTTGTAATTATCAATAGTCGTTTGCGAAAGTGTTCCCGATGGAGTGATTGCGTTTACTGCAAGTGCTACTTTGTCGAGAAACCCCTTAATGGTTGCAAGATTTTCCTGGGCAAGTTTTCCTGACTGTTTCGGGGCTAGGGTATTTCCCAGGAGAGAAATATCTTTTTGCCATGGGAGAAATAAGAGTTCAATGACATATCGCTTCTCTACAATATTGATACGAAGTTGTTCGTCTGCTACAACAAAATTAAGCTGTGGTGTCGATGTACGCGGATTACTCATAAATTGATCAACTTGATTGCGTACTGCGTCATCTGCTTTTGTGTATGCATCCCCGATTTTGTCTCGCAGATTTTGGTCTGCGTCCATTTGGGATATTTTTGCATTGGCAACTTTTGTTTCTGAAACCTGAAGTTCTTCGGGACGGCTTCCACGCTTGAATTCGGCAAGTTTCGCGTTTTCGGCGGCAAGGTTTGCTTCGGCATCCAGAATTCCCGCCTTCAATTCAGCGTTGTCTGTTTCCGCGAGGACTTGTCCTGCCACAACCCTTTGCCCGACATCAACATAAATTCCTTTTATTTTGCCACCCTTTTCGAATGCAAGCACAGCACTTTTGACTGGTGTTACGGTTCCCGTGACGCTGACTTCTTGGGTAAGGGTACCGCGCTTTACGGCAACCGTTTCATATGAAGACGTTTGCGTTCGATTGAAATACAGGAAACCGCCGACCCCGATTACGGCAACGGCAACGATGATGATAATTTTTGAACGCGTGAGAAACGATGGAAATTGCATAATGTTTTTATAATTTGAATAAGTGATATTAAAAAAATGCTGTTTAAGTTTTTACAAGTGGTGTACGATTTTTTCTGTGCAGTAATGTGTATATAAGAATAATCGCCGAATAATTAAGCACCATAAACCATGGCGTGCCCCACGATATTCCATTCACTTTAAAATCTGACAACGGCCAGAGGAATGGAGTAGGGAAGAACGCGTATGAATGTGTCGGAATATCAGAGATGATATGGACAAGAATTCCCGACATTTCCCAGAGTGGACGCTTTAAAATAACATACGCGAGAGTAAATAAAAGGAGAAATATGGGAATACTGTGACTAAAATTATACAGCAGTGACGTAAGGGCCAAGAAAGGAATTGAGTTCCCTTGTACCGGCTCATGCGGAGGATGAAATCCTTCCCATACTCCATTTCCGATAGCTATTTGTCCTACCATCCACACAAAGGGAATTGTGAACGCAAAAAGGTCTGGAAAGATACCCCAGAAAAAAGCCCATCGCCCCGAAACACGCCGTTTGGTGAACCTCTGTGCTTTTTCTCCCGTGTTAATCGCCTGTGCCGCAGCCCCTGCCCATAATCCGTGTGAAAAAATATCCATCCTGGTAGAGTTTTAAATCGCAGATCAATCTTCTATCGAGTTCTCACTCTACCATCTATTGCTCGATATTTCCAGTAGTTTGTTTAAAAACACTCCAGTTTTAAAACCGGAGTGTTTGGAATAAATATTAGTTATTAATTATTTTTTTCTCTACTGTATTTTATTGAACACATCCGGTCGCGGAACGCCCTCCACAATAATTTCTCCCAAAGCGCCCTTGTCAATTGCCCGCGAGAGGCTGTGGTCAACGAGGAGATATTTGCCGGGAACATCAAAAGTAGTTTCGATCATTGCCGAGCCGCCCGGTGGCACGATAGTTGTTTGCACGTTTCGATGAGGAGGGGAGATGATGTCGCCTTCAGGATAGAGGCGATCAAAAATCCCGCCGATGATATGGAAATTTGACGCAATATGTGTACCGACACCGAAGAAAATTCTCACCGTTTCTCCTGCTTTCACATGGATTGCATTTTCTCCCGCGACACCGCCAACGCGTCCATTGAATACAAAATATTCCGGACGTTCATTTTTTAGCTTTTCCAAATCCAGTTCTTGATGACCTTTCTGTCCAAATAGACCCTTTGTATACATGTCTGCTTGCATCACATAAAATTCTTTGTCCACAGGGCGCAATCCTTCTTGTGGTTCAACCAAAATCATGCCGTACATGCCGTTGGCAATATGTGTCGGAATATGCGGACTCGCACAGTGATAAATGAAAAGACCGGCACGCTGTGCCTTGAATTGAAACACAGTTGTTTCATCTGGTTTTGTTTTTGAAAGCATTGCGCCTCCACCAGGTCCCATTACAGAATGAAGATCTATTGAATGCTCGCCATGTCCCTCTGCCTCATGTGTCGCGTCTTCGGCGGACATCGCGTGTCCATCTCCTGTATTCATGGGCATTTCATTGGTACCATTATTGTGTCCCGCGTCTGCTTCTGCTACTGCGACTGAGAAATTATCAACAGAAAACGAATGGGGAAAATCTTGAGAAGCATGGCTTCCACTATCGGCATGAACATGTGCGAGTCGTACTTCCACGGTGTCACCTTCTTTAACACGAATGAATGGCCCGGGAACAGTGCCATTGTATGTCCAATATTCATACGTTGTTCCTGGAGCGATCTCTGCAACAACTTGTCGCGCTTCAAGATTGACGACAACTTTTGTATTTTCCTTGCGCGTTATTGGTCCTGGAATAGTGTTTGCTTTTCGGCTGATGTCGTCAGTTTCTACAGTTTTTGATGGAGGAGTAACATATCCGTCCCTAGTTTGTTTAATGCTATAAATAATTCCTCCACTAATTATTACCAATATTATAATTCCTATTACTACTGATCTATTGTTCATAAATTTTAAAAGAACCGCTATGAATGATAATTAAAACCCGTTGAGTATCGTTAAAGCTTACTCCGTAAAATACTTTCTAAAATATCAACCTTTTGTTCCGAAAGGCGATGCTTGCCGATATTTTGTTTAAGCCACGTAATTCCGGCGTCAATTTCTTTTCCGCTAATTCCACTTCCGCTCGTTCCGTCGCTATCTAAATCTGCACGGAAGACTTCTTCCGCCTCGGTGATATCATGAGGATTAAATCCTTTTGACATAAGAAGACTGCGGACTTTTTTGAACTCGTCTTTTGAAACTCTTGGCTTTGGGGAATCGAATGGAAACATATATACACTTAGTATAGCAACCATAAGAGTTTTTAACAAAAAAAGAAGAAAGATACCTGTTGATATCCGGAGGGGACATCTCGGGGTTGATCCCGTCAGAAGTTGTCTGCCTGTGCGTGGGCGCACGCAGACAGGTAACCATCACTATTACCCAAGTTTTCAAAAACATGCATAAAAGGGAATAATGTATAACGATTGGGCGATAAAATCGCGACAACTTCATACGGGATTGACTTTTTTATATTCTCGTGTATTCTTACAAAATCGTAGGTTTTCTCCGTTGGTAGAGCAATGTTAAAAATTCTCTGGCCGTGGATACAAGACTCAGTATATGAGTATCTTGGACACCTAAAATTAATTAGACGGAAGAGGTCGTCCTACAGAAAATTAGATACAACAGAATACTACATGGCAAAAAAGTTATTTGTGGGAGGTCTTTCATTCGGAACGAATGAGGATACTCTTCGAAACACTTTCGCTCAGGCTGGTACCGTTACCTCTGCTGCTATCATCATCGACCGCATGTCTGGGAGATCAAAGGGATTTGGTTTCGTGGAAATGGAAAACGATGCTGAAGCAGACAAGGCAATTGAAATGTTCAATGGTACTGAACTTGAGGGACGCGCGCTTACTGTAAATGAAGCACGCCCCCGAGAGGAACGCCCACAGCGCGGAGGTTTCGGTGGAGGTGCAAGCCGAGGACGAAGAGATTTCTAAGGAAATTTCTCTGAATTGAGCTCAAACTCTACAGAAAAACCCGCCCCGTTATTGGGGCGGGTTTTTCTGTAGGTGGTCCTATATTTTTTTTTATTCTCTCTCTAAGAGCCCGCTCAACATCTAACCGTAAAATATGTTGCAAAACGTTGCTTGCCTGTTAAAACTTTCGAATTTCGGCTGCAAATCACTCATTCCTCCTCAACGTATCTCGATATGCTTCGGCGGACTTCATGATTTTTCGCTCGAAATTCGAGAGTTTTAACGAGGCATTAGATGTTGAACCGGCTCTTATCCCCACGACCCCTATCCCCACCCCATATTCATACGGTATACTGAAGTGATATATTTAATAAACACAATCAGACACTATCAATCCCATGAAAAAACTCCCTTTATTTGTCTTCGTGCTTGCCTTGTTGTTCGTTACCACCATCGCCCCACTTCACCACGCACAGGCAGAGACCACCTTCTCATCTGCTGCGGCAAGCCTTCTCCAAACATTAAAACAAACTCTTGAAGACATTACACAGAAAGTTGCCTCCCTCTCACTTGGCAATACTCAGCGTGCGCAAGTGGTTCCCACAAGTGGTCTCCTCGGTCACTGGAAATTCGACGAGGGAACGGGAACTACCGCAGCTGATTCTTCAGGCAACAACTATATCGGCACACTCACCAATGGTCCTACGTGGACCACGGGAGCAGTAGGGAATGCAATCACCCTTGATGGCACAAACGATTATGTGAGCCTCGGAACAACTCTCGACATTTCCGCACTTCCATTCACACTCTCCGCACGGGTGAATCCTTCAAATTTTAGTGACTATGGAACTATTGTTGGTAAACGTACTACGTACAGCGCGAGTGGCATGAGATTCAATTTAGATTTAACACGCACGAGTGGTTTAGTGCTCCTTCAATCAGCCACTTCAGATCTCACCTTCTCCTACGCACCTCCCTTAAACACGTGGACTCACCTTACGATTATCGCACGAAGCGGAGCGACCGATCTGTATGTCAATGGTGTTCTCAGACAAACACTTGGCGGATTTACATTGGGAACTGGCGCAACATCTCAATTGCGCGTCGGTAATGCTCCCGATGGTCCTGATCAATTTGCAGGAAAGATTGATGAAGTTTTAATATACAATAGAGCCCTTACCGCAAGTGAAGTAAGTGGACTTGCAAGCACAACAACAACTCCTCCCACTACTGACACCACCGCCCCTACCACTCCCACCAATCTTTCAGCCACACCCACCTCTTCATCACAGATTAATTTAAGTTGGACTGCATCAACCGACAACGTCGGCGTCACTGGCTACAATGTGTATCGCGGTGGAGCACTTATATCAACGGTTGCCAACAACTCCTACAACGATACTGGACTCACTGCATCGACGGCGTATTCATATACAGTACAAGCGACCGATGGAGTAAATGTTTCGACGCAATCAACTAGTGCAAACGCCACCACCCAAGCACAAGGCACCGCCACGGTGACCGGCCTCGACTTCCCCGGCTCTGCAGGTGTCGCCAACACCATGCGCTTCAAGTTCAACAATCCCCAATTGAACGGTCTCCCCATTTATGGTCCCAACGGCAATGGTGTCACCTACATCTGGCAAGCTTATCCACGCCAACAAGCAAGTTACTACACCGCATTCTTCTGGGGTAACGATGATGGACAGGGAACGTTAAGTACATTCCTCTGGAAAGGTGGTGGTGCAGACTCCTACTATGGCGCTCACCCGTATCCTCAAAATCCACCCAACGGTAACACCCACGATTGGGAAATCTCCATCGAACAGCAAGACTTCGTGAACGGTGCCGTTCAGTACAACCGCTGGTACACCCAAGCGCTCCGCGTATGGACAAACCCCGATGGAACCAAGTCACACGAGTTCTACTGGGATCTTCCCAACACTGATGCTGCTCACAAAGTCATCCGCACATCACCTGCAACTTGGGGCAACACCAACCCTCCTTCTCCCGCACTCACCTGGGGTGATGCACCATGGAATCCGGGCAGTGAAGTATGGAACGGCGTTCTCCGTGGTATCCAAATCTACGGAAGCAACCTTTCACTCACCGATATTCAAAATGAAATTGCCAACCCACTCTCTACCGGAGCCGGAGCAACCAACATCTGGTACCTCAACCAGAATCCCACCCCCACTGACATCACTGACAAAAGTGGCAAAGGCCACAACCCTGTGTGGGTGGGGAGTGAGCGGCCGACGTTGTTTGCAGAATCTACCCTAACCCCCGACACCACCGCTCCTACCACTCCCACCAACCTTTCCGCAACTGCAGTTTCTTCGTCTCAAATTAACTTGAGTTGGAATGCTTCCACCGACCCAACTGTAGCCGGAGAAACCACATCAGGAGTTGCACACTAC